>JAVWYC010000001.1:0-46141 GCA_036661755.1 Mucinivorans sp.
CGCGGTTGCCCACATTTCAATGTCTAAAATCGCATTCAATCGTCAGCGAGGGTTTGGGGCACGCCTGCCCCAAGATCGAGCGGTTGCACGCCGAGCGAGCGGTTGCACTGCGAGCTAGTTTGCTAGCGTGTCCTCCCTTGAAATGCTGCATTTCGACACCGCCGGCAAGCACAAAATTCTCGGCTAAGCCTACGGAGAGCAATTGATTTCGGGCAGCTCTACAACCAAAGATTACCGCTTGATCTCATTAACTCCGATTTGTATGAGAAATTTTGCATTGAGGCGGGATTGTTAGAAGTTAAGCCAGCTCTTGAGCGAGGTGATTTTCTCTTTGCTTACCACCACATTGTCTTTGATGGCAGGTTTAAGGTGGATCATTATTTTCCCGTTGAAATAGGGTTCTAGCCTGGTGATGGAGCTTATGCAGATGAGTATCTGACGGTTGGCTCTAAAAAATTGGTCAGGGTCTAATTGTTCGGTGAGTTTATCGAGCGAAAGGTCAATGATATGTTCGCGCCCAAGGTGTGTTACGGCGAAGGTAATTCTGTTTTGGCTGTAAAAATAAGCTATGTCGACCACTTGTAGCGTTTGGAACTGCTCTGTGCCTGCGATAAGGAAACGGGTGCGAAAGCGTTTCTCGCGACTTTGCAGGCTCTCTAGAACTGTGTCCAAGTAATCCGGGCGCTCTGTGTTGGCCGTTAAGGTTTCATATTTGACGATGGCTTCCAGTAGTCGCTCGCTATCAACCGGTTTTAGAATATAATCAATGCTGTTGACGCTAAAGGCACGAATGGCATACTCGTCGTAGGCTGTGGTAAAGATAATAGTTGAACTTGGATGTGCTTGGCTCAAAAAATCGAATGAGTTGCCATCAGAGAGTTGAATATCCAAAAATATTATATCGGGATGGCGATTTGCGGCAAACCATTGCACAGCCTGTTCGACATTGCCTTCCAAAAGGGTGATCTCCCATTGGGGGCGCAGCCTATGGATCATAGTTGTCAACAAGCGGGCCGAGGGTATCTCGTCTTCGATGATTACGACTCTTAACTTATTCATAACATAGTGGTATTTTAACAGTAAACATATCTTCGTTACAGAGAACCACAATATCGCGACTGAGGATTAATTTGCATCTTTTAGATAGATTTTTGAGCCCTATGCCTGGCGAATCTTGTACCTTTTTGGGGTTGACAGAGTTACTCACCACCAAATACTCTTTATTGGCCGATATATGGATATCCATTTTGTGGTTTACCGATATGGCGTTGTGTTTAATAACATTTTCTACAAGCAGTTGTAGTGTGAGCGGGGGCAGTAGGCTCTCGTTATAGTCTGCCGGAATATCCAGATTGCAGTGTATACAATCACCCAAGCGCACTTGATGCAGAAAGAGATAGGCACGTGTGAAATCGACCTCTTGGGCTAAGCTCACCAGTGGTTTGTCTTGACATTGAAGCACATAACGGTAGACCTCGGAAAGGTTACGGGTAAAGACAATAGCGCTTTGTGGCTCATACTCAATTTCGGCAATTAGGGTATTGAGACTGTTGAACAGGAAATGAGGGTTGAGTTGAGCTTGCAGGGCGTTGTAGTTGGCTCGGTTGTTTTCTTGCTGCAATTCGGCGGCTTGATGTTGTAGTTGCAATGTGTTCTTCATTGATTGATAGGCGATCAACAGCCCAACAATCACCAGTTCCACCAACCACACTACCACCAAAATACGTATACCTACATTGGGCAGGGTGAGGGGTGATGGAGCCCCCACAAGTAACTTGGCACACACCAGCAGGCTGTAATTGAGCAACAGTAGAGCAAGGGCCACAGCTCCATAGATGGCTACTATTTTCCATCGTTGTGTTGCGTAGTGGTATTGGTTGTTAATCCATGAACTTAATCGTATGAGTGCATAACCAAGCACGTTGAAGGCGACTACAAAGAACACAACGGCGCCAACCGAAGAGAGCGATTCCATCATCTGATTGGTCATATTGGTGTAGTTGACCAACAACACATAGGAAAAGAGCCCCAATCCAGAGAACAGAGTGATGTGGATAAGGGGGCCTAATTTTATATTCATTTGTTTTCAGAAACTTGATATACGACAAAGTTACCGTTTTTTTTTGAGAGAAATTGTTTGAATTTTTTATTAGCCTCTTGTTTTTATCTGATTTTAGCCATAAGTCTACTACGGCCTTCCTTTGATCATATAAAGAAGCAACTCTCAAAAATAGCAGTTTCCTTAATAACCATTCACAGCTTTCAATAATTCAGAGTAGTGTGTTTGCACGGCAGCCTTGGCCTGAGCATAGTTCACCTGCGAATTTTGACGATATAGCTGTGCGTCGAGCACCTCCAACACCGACACTTGGCCATTGGTGTACCTTTCGAGGGCTTGTCGTTCATTTTCGCGAGCTTTACCGAGCGACAACTGAGCCAGTCGGGTGCGAGATGTGGCCTGAGAAAGTGCTGTGCGAGCTGTTTGGATCTCCAATAGAACTTTATCTTCGACATTGGCCAAGTTATCTTTGGCCATATCTATCTGCTCTTTGGAGGCACGTTTTTCGCTATTTCGTCGCCCCCATTCAAAAATAGGAACCGACAATTTGGCGTACAGAGCATAGTTTGGATCCAGATTGGGGCTAAAATTATAGCCGGGGGCCGAGTAACTGCCTTGTGCCCCGACATAGAATTGAGGTTTGTATTTAGAATCATTTAATTTAAGCGAATGTTCAGATAGCTTAATCTTTTCTTGCGCCATTTGAATTTCGGCATGTGTGAATAGCGTGTCTTTGAAAAGGTGGTCGGGCACTGTTATCGTGGGCACACTAGTCTCTATTTCGGTTTCGCTATTCAGATCCACTCCGATCAGCGAATTTAGAGCCATTCGCCCGGTGGTGAAGTCCGCCTGAGCTTGGAGTAGTTGGTAGTCGGCATCATTGAGCTTCACCTGTGCCATGAGCAGCTCTTGTGGGTCGATGAGTCCATTTTCCACACGCTGCTCGATAGTTGTTACCAACGAGGCCACTGACTGGCGAAAGTCGCGGGCTATGGCCACCATTTCTGAGCGTGCCACGGTGTTCCAATATTGAATATCTGTCTGGAAACAGACCACCGAACGGACGAAATCGGCACTGGCCGATGCTAAGGATTGTTGTCCCTGAGCCATTCGTATGGATTCCAGTAACCGTCCACCGGTATACACGGGTTGAAGTATGGTTAAGGCAGCTCCGTAATTGAAGTTTTGCCCCTTGAAAGAGAGATCACCCAGAGTGGGTAAATTAAGGTTTAGTTCCATGGGGTTGCCCGTGTATTGGAAGTTCACCTCCCCCGAGAGTTGTGGTTTGGTGTCGGCACGTGCCATCTTTTCGAGTTCCACACTACGGGTGATATTCTTTTGAGCCGCCTTTAAGTCATGGCTATAATCCACAGCCATAGTCCTATACTTTTGGAGTAGAGTGCTTTGAGCTTGTGCCGGAATAACAAGGCTCCACAAGGCGATAAATATTAAAAATAGATGTTTCATTCTATGAATTTTTGCTTTAATTTACTTGGCGTAAAATAAATTGCTGTGATCTTTTGTATATTTAGATTTATGCTTTTTCGCCACACGATGAGTATCTATCACAGAGATAGATGCTCAAAAGTGGCAATAATTACTCTGCCCTACGAACACGGTAAAAAACAACATAGAGGGCCGGTGTAACAAATAGGGTCAACATGGTGGCAAACGTCAAACCGAAGATGATAGTGGCAGCCATGCCGCCAAAGGCAACGTCAAAGAGCAGTGGCACCATTCCGAAGATGGTGGTGGTGGCGGCCATCAACACAGGGCGTGTACGCGAGACCGTGGCCTCGATAATGGCGGTGTAGGGTTCCACTCCACTTCGTTTTTGAATATTGATTTCGTCGATGAGCACAATGACGTTTTTAATTATCATGCCCAGCAGGCCCAACCATCCGGCAATCGGAAAAAATCCAAATTCAAAGCCCGTGGTGAGCAAGCCTATGGCTACACCTATTATCGAAAGGGGCAACACCGAAAGTATGATGATAGGGTCGCGGAAATTTCCAAACAAAGCAACCAGCACCACTATGAGTAACAAGAAAGCCAATGGAAAAAACTTAGCCAACGCTTCGAGACCTTCACTCTGGTCCTTGTATTGTGAGTCCCAAAAGAAAGTATAGCCTTCCGGTAGGGTGATATTTTCAATCTGATCTCTGAGTTCGGTGTGAACCTCGCTCATGGTGTAGCCCTGTTTTACTCCGCACATGGCGGCCATAGACAGTTGGCGGTTGTAGGTTCTGATCTGCGGATATTCCCATGTGGTCTCTATTCGCTCAACCAATTGCGACAAGGGTGCCGATTTGTCGCCATTCCACACCTCGAAATCACCCAAAGCATTGGCGTCAGTTATGTCTTGTCCGTAGGATTTAAGCACCAGAGGAACCTGTTTCTCGTTGTCGCGATATATGCCCACCGGCATTCCGTCTGAAATAGATTTTACTGATTCCATCATCGAGGCCTTGGTTATGCCCAAGGCGCCGGCTTTGACAGGGTCATAGACCGGACGAATCATCATCGACATATTGCCCCACTCATTGCGAGCGTCGCACACCTTAGCATTCCCACGCATGATTTCAATGGCCACACCGGTAAGCGAATCCAAAACGGCTGCATCGGGGCCAAGAAAACGCGCCTCGATAAGGGCTTCCGTCAGTGGGCTAAGCTCGAATTTATTGACCTTGAGCAGCGGCTCCGGGTATTTCAAACGAATGGAATCCTGCAAAATAGCATGCAACTCGCGCGCTAGTTTCGAGTTCTTGCCCTTGACCAATATTTGGGCGTAGTTAGACTGCGGCCCAAAGGCTACATTCGAGAGGTAGTATCGCGGCGGAGTACGCCCCACATAGCTCGACACCATTTCGGTCTGGGGGTATTGCCCTATATATTCGGCTATTTCACTTATAATTTTGTCGCTTTTTTCGATACGAGTACCCTCGGGTAACCACATATCAACAGTGAAATATTGTTTGTCGAGCGATGGAACAAAGACCTTGGGGATAAACTTAAAACTCCAAGCCGAAACCACCAGCAGTAGCACCAAAATGCCAATTGTGGCATAGCGATGGGCAATAATAAAGCGCAACGAACGGCGAAATAGATTGAATATTCGACCTCCAAAGAGCTCTGTTTTTAGTTCGTCCGGCCGAGGGCGACGTACAAATTCTTGTACAAAAAATGGAGTTTGCACCATGGCAAACACCCAGCTGAACATCAACGAAACTCCAATAACAACAACCAACGACGAGAGTAATTCGCCAGTGATATGAGGCGAAAAATAGATAGGCATAAAGGTGAGCACCGCGATAACAGTAGCCGCCAAAAGTGGCATGGCCGTCGACGAGCAGGCTCTCAGTATGGCCACTCTCTTTCGCATACCGCGCTGCATGTTGACCAACACCGAGTCCGAGACCACGATGGCATTGTCCACCAACATTCCCATGGCGATAATAATGGCGGCCAGCGACATTCGTTGCAGGGCAATACCACTGGCAAACATCATTATCAGAGTGGCGAAGATAGAAAATATCAATCCACTACCCACCAAAATCCCATTCTTGAAACCAATGAAAAATAGCAATATTGCCACCACGGTTATAACCGAGATAATCAGATTCAAAATAAAACCATCGTTGGCCACTGCCGATTCGTATCCTTGATCGTAGATCGGGCTGAGCTGGTAGCCCTGTTCCATGTTGTCTTGGAACCAATCAATCCTTTGCCCCACACTGCGAGCCATATCCACCACATTACCCGTCGAAACTGTCGATACGGCGATACCAACGGCAGCCTTGCCGTCCAAGCGCATCATACTGCTCATTGGGGTGCTATAACCTTCGCTCACCATGGCAATGTCCCTTAGGCGGAAGTGTTCGCCACTTTTTGATACAATCGTCAGGTTCTCAATGTCCTCCAAACTGTAAAAATTACCGGTCGATTCAATCCTAATTCGATTCTCGTCGGTCTCTATGCCACCAGCGTCCACCGCCCTGTTTTGAGCCTCAAAGGCTTGGGCTATGTCTCGGGTGGTGATGCCGCTACGCGCCATGACCGAGCTTTGAACCACAATGTCTATCACCGGAACTTGAACCCCATAAATCTCGACCTTGCCCACATCTTTGACTTTGAGTAGGTCGTTCTTTATCAACTTGGCTTGCTGCTCCAACTCGCGGTAACTATAACCATCGCCGGTGAGGCCATAGAAAACCCCCAGCACATCACCAAAGTCATCGTTAACTATCGACACTCCGGCGCCGGAAGGGAGCTTGCTCTGCACATCACCTACCTTGCGACGAAGATTATCCCAGAGCTGCTGCATTTGGTCGGCGCGAATCTCTTTCTTTACGTAGACCGTGATTTTCGAGAGGCCGGCACGATTTTCGCTCTTCAAGTAATAGAGCTCACCCAGAGACTGAATAGCCTGTTCCAGCACATCGGTCACCTGAGTCTGCACCTCGCTTGGCGATGCTCCGGGATAGGGGGTTAACACCAGCGCCTGCTTGATTGTAAAGGGGGCATCTTCTAATTTGCCCATTTTGGCATAAGAGAAAATACCGCCCAATAATATCAATACTAATATAAGTATGGTGACCGGCTTATTTTGTAGGAAATATTTAATTGTTTTCATTCTCTACCTCCACTTCCATTAAGTTCGACAGAAATCTAAGGCCACTTGTGGCTACTATCTCGCCTTGGTTTATTCCATCTGCGATGGCCACCATGCCACCTTTTTGCAGCGGCCCCACAGTTACTTCTCGCGCCGAGACTTTATGGCTCACGCTATCCACCACCCACAGGTAATCCCCCTTGGTGGGGCGATGAGAGAGAGCTTTTTGCGGCACCACAACCATCGACGAAGAGGGAGAGTCGAGCTCAAAGAATATTTTACCCGACATACCGGACAATAATCGCCCATCATCGTTGGCAAGCATGGCCGTGAGTAGATACGAGAGATTATTGGTTGTTGTGCTTTTTGAAATTTGCTCAACCTTGGCCGTGTAAATTTTGTCGGTCTGGGCGTCAAAATATAGTTTCACTTGGGGGATTTGAGCTGCATTAAAGGCTATATCCTGAGTAACGAAGGCCTCTATTTTTAATTGACTTATATCAACTAACGAAATCACAACTTCCGTAGCCTTTACATCTTGGTATTTTTCAATATACACCTCTCCTACGTAGCCGCTGAATGGGGCGATGAGTTTTGTGTCTTCAAGCTCATTGACAGCTGTTTGGAAAGCCATTTTAGAGGCCACGTGATCGGCCTTAGACTTTTCGTAGGTGCTGGCCGAAATATTATTACTCTTAAATAGGATCTCGATGCGTTCAGCCTCAGCTTTGGCTTGCAGATAGAGCGCCTCGGCTCGTTGACGGCGGATTTTGAAATCACGAGGGTCAATTTGGGCTATCACATCGCCTTTTTTGAAAAACTGGCCGGCATAGACATCAAATTGGTCGATAGGCCCGCCCACACGAAACGATAGCTCGGAGGCACGATAGGGCTTGGCCATAAAAGAGAACTCTTTTCCGGAAGTTGACTCTTGGAGCGTAGCCTTGGCCACGCTCACAATCAAGGGGTCACTTTGGTTTTTCTGTTGCGACTCTGCGCACGAGAGTCCCATCGTGGCAATTCCTAAAAATAAAATGGATTTTACTCTGATTTTCATTGACTACTACTTTTAAAATTCGTTCAAAAGTAACGTAGCCATTCTGTTGGCTCCGATAGAATTTACCCAACCCGCAAATTTCAGTTCTCAGGCCGCAAAAATGCCAACCGAACACATCCCCCCTCCTCAAAAATTACGCATAAACACGTTCTCAGCCAAACATTGCAATGCGTATTTCCGTTGTCGAGCTGCCCGAAATCAATTGCTCTCCGTAGGTTTAGCCGGGAATTTTGTACTTGCTGGCGGTGTCGAAATGCAGCATTTCAAAGGAGGACACGCGAGCAAACCGCTCGCCGTGCAACCGCGCTATCTTGGGGCAGGCGTGCCCCAAACCCTCGCTGACAATTACCTTTAGGCATTGAAATGTGGGCAACCGCGATCACCCTAGCTGTACAGCAAAGGCAAACCGCTCTCCGCGCAACCGCTCGCGTTCCGCCACAACCTCTCTACTTGGGGCTGCGCGCCCCAAACCCGCGGCCACGCGTGGCATTTGATTGCTGTGTCGAATCGTGACTTTTGAAAAAGTCACCCAAAACTTTTTGTGAAAAACTTCGTTTTTCTTAACTGCTCTTGAAAGCTTCGTTTTTCTTATTTGTTCTTGAAAACTTCGTTTTTCTTAACCAGCTCTTGAAGACTTCGCTTTTCTCAATCAACGCTAACATAAGGCCGCACGTCCCACTACCCCACTATTGATTCTTCTTGTGGTAAGATATTATCGCCCAACCATTTATCACAACTGCAAAAATAGACAACACACCAATCTGTGACGCAATATCACTGAGCGTGCTGCTCTTGAGGTAAACTCCACGCATGATCTCGATGAAATATTTCAATGGATTGAAAATAGTGATGTTTTGCGCCCAATGCGGCATGCTCTCCACCGGAGTGAATAACCCACTCAACAAAATCAAAATAATCATGAAAAAAAACATCACAAACATAGCTTGCTGAAGTGTCGACGAATAATTGGAAATCAATAAACCAGTACCCGAAACAATAAGTATAAAAAACAATGCACCTACGTAAATGGTAAGCAAACTTCCGTTTGGAATCAAATCATAAAGCACATAAGCTACACCAAAACAGATAGTTAGCACCACAAAACCAATGATCCAATATGGAATAATCTTAGAAAATATAAAGGCAAATTTTCCCACCGGCGTAACATTCATCTGTTCGATAGTACCCGTTTCTTTTTCGCCAACAATGTTCACAGCAGGCAAAAACGCGCATATTATGGTGAGTAACATCACCATAAGCGCCGGCACCATGAAAAATTTATAGTTCAAATATGGATTGAAACGATACTGCGAGGTGACGGTAAGAGCAGGCTGCCGAGCGTCCTTCTGCCGTACGTTAGAGCCCTGACTTTCAGATAGTTCCTTAGCGTATGTTTGGACAATGGAGTTCAAATAATTGCTTCCCATGGCAGCCTTTGTCGCGTTCACGGCGTTGGCCGAAATATGTAGATCCACCGGGCGAGCGGTTGCCACATTACGCGCAAAATCGTTTGGAATTTCGAGCACCACGTCCACATCACCTCGTTCGATTGCCTGCATGGCTTGCTCGTACGACGGCGGGTAAGAAATCATATTAAAATATTGCGATGCACTTATTTTGTTGATTAATTGGCTTGAAATCTGGCTATGATCGCTATCCACGACCGAAATATTAATATTACTCACCTCTAAATTGGCAGCAAAAGGCAAAAGTGTCATCATAATCAAAGGCATAATGACGATCAATCGTGGCAAAAATTTATTGCGCATGATGAGCAGAAACTCTTTTTGAATCAAAAATCGTATCATAGCCTAATCTTAAACATTTTGATACTGACCGCCATCAAACCGACAGCCATACTAGCCAAAATAATAAATTCTTTGACCACAAATTCAACGCCCACGCCTTGAATCATCAGCTTGCGTACTCCGTCGATAAACCAACGTGCCGGCATGGCGGCCGAAAACCATTGCAAGACCAGAGGCATATTATCGACCGGAAACATCATTCCCGACAGCAACACCGTTGGCATCATTAGCACCATGCCCGAAATCAACATAGCAATCACTTGCGACTGCGAAATTGTAGAAATCAACAGCCCCAAAGCCAGCGTAACGAAAATAAAAAGCACAGAAAACAAGATCAACCACAACAAACTACCGGCGATCGGAATCCCCAGAATATAGACCGAAACCAGCAAAATCGTAATCAGATTAACGATCGACAACATTAGGTAGGGGATCAATTTGGCCATTATCAGACGCAAGGGATGAACGGGCGAAACAAGCAATACTTCCATCGTGCCAAGTTCTTTTTCGCGCACGATCGAAATGCTGGTCATCATGGCACAAATCAGCATCAAAATCATACCCATCACCCCTGGAACAAAATTATAGGAGCTGAGTTGAGACGGATTATAGAGAAAGGTCGAATTGCGAATCACTGGGCGTACGCTTTGATCTGACGAGGCGATAATGGCCGAAGCGTAAGCCTCGGAAATGGTGGCTGTGTTGGGATCAGAGGCATCTGTGAGTAGTTGTATGGCGGGATTGTTTGCAAAATCGGAAGCGAAAATAATGGCCATATTAATCTGTGAACGTCGAAAAAGTTCATCAGCTTCTTCGGGAGAGGTCATCTCTTTGACTACAACAAAATATTCGCTTGCCTCAATATTTTCTACGATACGCATCGTTTCTATTGTGCGTGAATGGTCATAAAAAGCCACTTTCACATTTTTGACCTCGGTCGAAATCGCGAAACCAAAGAGTAAGATCAGCACGATCGGCATGGCCAATAAGATGAGCATCGTACGCGGATCGCGAAAGATGTGTATAAACTCCTTTTTGGTAAACGAAAAAAACTGTTTCATTCCTCTCTTTTTGCTTGACGAGCCAGTTTGTAGAACACTTCGTCCATATTCGATGCGCCAAATTTTGCTTTCAACGCTCGTGGTGAGTCCAAGGCGTCGATACGTCCATCGACCATTATTGACACACGATTACAATATTCAGCTTCGTCCATATAATGTGTTGTGACAAAGATTGTTATGCCGTTTTCTGCGGCTTGATATATCATTTCCCAAAATTGTCGTCTCGTTGTTGGGTCGACCCCGCCGGTTGGTTCGTCCAAAAAAACAATTTGCGGCGAGTGGAAGATAGCTACCGAAAAGGCCAGCTTTTGCTTCCATCCAAGCGGCAATGACGATACCAAAGTGTTTCGTTCGGCTTGAAAATCCAACTTTTCTAGTAGTTCGTCCATTTTGCAGAAAATCTCGCGATTTTTCATGCCATAAATACCTGCAAAAAGTCTAATGTTTTCCCATACTTTCAGGTTTTCGTACAGCGAAAAACGTTGACTCATATACCCTATGTGATGTTTAATTTGCTCACTTTGGGTTGCAATATCAAAGCCCGCCACCGACCCTATGCCCGAGGTTGGTTTGCTGAGCCCACACAGCATACGCATGGCAGTGGTTTTGCCGGCTCCATTGGCTCCCAGAAAGCCGAAAATCTCGCCCTTTTCCACAGCAAAACTGATATGATCCACCGCCGTAAATTCGCCGAAACATTTTGTCAGTCCAGTTGCTTCTATTACTGTGTTACTCATTGATTTAGCTTCATAAAACAATCTTCCACCGAGGCTTCAATTTGTTTGATTTCCACATTGACATGCCCTTTTGCTTCAAGGTATTTGCGTAAATCGAGATCCTTGGTGGTTGTTACGTGGTGCACATCACCAAAAGCATAGCAGCTTGTAACCTCTTGATTATCACGCAAGTCATACAGCAAACGCGACATTTGAGCGCCACTAATTGCCCACAACGGTTCGCCAAATTGTTCGACAATGGCTTGCGGCGTGTCGATCATCAGGAATTGCCCTTGGGCCATCAGACCTATTCTGTCGCACAGCGTCGCCTCGTCCATATAGGGAGTCGAAACCAAAATCGTAATACCACGATCTTTCAATCGACGCAACATAGTCCAAAATTCCTTGCGCGACACCGGGTCGACGCCCGTTGTTGGTTCGTCCAAGAAAAGCACTGATGGACAGTGAATTAGAGCCGAACAAAGAGCTAGTTTTTGTTTCATTCCCCCCGATAATTTGCCAGCTCTTCGGTCTTTGAAAGGTTCGATTTGTTTGTAAATATCTTCTATTAAATAATAATTTTCTTTGATTGTAGTGCCAAACAGAGTAGCAAAAAATGTAAGATTTTCTTCGACCGTAAGATCTTGATATAACGAAAACCGACCGGGCATATACCCCACTTGGGCTCTGATCTGGCGATATTGCTTGACAACATCACACTCTTCAACAGTGGCACTGCCACTATCGGCCAAAAGCAGAGTTGTCAGAATCCTAAAAAGCGTAGTTTTGCCAGCTCCATCGGCGCCAATAATGCCAAAAATTTCACCCTTGGGCACCGCGAAACTAACTCCTTTGAGAGCTGCCACTTTGCCGTAATTTTTGGCAATATTTTCGACCACCACACTATTCATTTCCCAAGATCATTTGCCCATACATACCAATTTTCAAATAGCCATCATTGGGTACTGCAATTTTGACGGCATAGACCAAATTGGCTCGTTCGTCGCGAGTTTGCACCGTTTTGGGCGTAAACTCAGCACGCGAAGAGATCCAATCCACCACGCCTTGATAACGCCGTTGTTCGGTGGCTCCAAAATCGGAGTAAACACTCACTTTTTGCCCAATTTTCATACGCGAAAGCATATCGGCCGTTATGTAGGCTCTTAGATAAATTTCCTCCAAATTGGCAATCACAAAAAGTGGCTGCCCGAGGGAAGCAAACTCGCCTTGCTCTGCGTAACGTGTTATCACAGTGCCATTTATAGGGCTGGCGATGTGGCATTTTTTGAGCCTATCATCTATCTGTGCAATTTGGATTTCAATAGCACGACTATCGTCCTTCACGCTTCGATTGGCGTTTTCTATTGTCGATCGTTGCGCGATTAATTGCTTTTCCAACACTCCGATCTGATTGGCAATGTCGTCCACCTGTTTTTGCGTGGCTGCGTTTTGTTCAACCAGTCTCGTAAAACGCTGTTGTTCAGCTTTTTGCCATGTGATCTGTTGTTCTGTCGCTGCAATTTGTTTGGCTAGGTCTTGTTGCCTAGCGCTGGCTGCACTCATCGAAGAGAGGAGTTGGCTTTTGTGTAGAAAAAGTTGTACGGTGTCGATCCTACCAACAATTTGCCCCATGGTTAATTGCTCGCCATCAACCAGATTCAGCTCTTCGATCTTTCCGTTTTCTTCGGCCGATACTGTAACTTGGGTGGCTTCAAATGTCCCCGAAGCGTCCCATTTCACCTCACTTGTAGTGCAAGACAAGGTGATCAATCCCACAATCGAGAGCAATAAAACCGAAAAACTATTTTTCATCTTAGATTAATTATTAGTCTTGTATTTAATATTGTATAGCGTCATGAGCAACTCTATTTCGTGTAGCGCTTTTGTTTGTTTGGCGGCATTTTCGGCCGTCACATCACTCAACATATCGCTCACCGAAAGTGTTCCTTGGGCAACTTTGGCTTGCGAGGCTCGTTTTATGTTTCCTCTCAGCTGTATAATCTGTTCATCGTCAGCCATTTGCGCGCGCAACCGCCGAACATCAGCCTTGTTTTGTTCGACATCTAAATTAGTGTTGAACAAAAAAGTTTCTTGCATCACTTGCACATCTTTTTTTTCGATCTCCACCTTTGCTCTCTCATTTTTTAAGTTATACAAATTGCCGAATTTCCACGACAAATTAATCCCTCCAATGGCGTAAGGAGTAAAACCAAGATTAAACATATTCAATCCAGGATCGCCATAAGCTCCTTGTACAAAGGCACTTATGCGCGGTGTGTTTTGTGCTGTGATCGCATAATTTTTGGTATCTATCGAAGCGACTTGTGCTTGGAAGAGCGACAGCTCCGGCCTGTGATTTTCGAGTGTATCTCTTTGACTATCAGTGTTGATCGTTGGTTTTTCGAGCTCCTCGATAGGGAAGCCAACCAAGGCCGCCAACATCGAACTATAAGCCTCACGCGAGGCCTTAATTGCAGCTCTTTTTTGCCTATTGTCCAATATTTCCACCCGCACCGCGTCCAGATCGGCACTAGTGGCAATTCCGCCCACCACATAACTTGAAATTGTTGCCAGATTACGTTGCAACTCACTGCCCAACAAGTCATTGAGTCGCAATTGCTCGTCGAGGGTAAGAATGCCGAAAAAAAGATTATTTACACGATCTTTGAGCGCATAAAGGTCGACATCCGTTTGGCGTGTCTCGACCTGCGCCGCGGCTTCTATGTTGCGTTTTTGGGCACGCACTGCCCCACCGTCCCAAATCGCTTGATCTATTTCGAGGGCCACAACATATTGATCTTTTGGTAGTTGCGGCATGCCTGGCAATGGAATCGACAAAACGTCGGTTTGGATAGTCGCTTTGGCCGAAATCCCCCCTTGGGGCAAATAGGCGTGCCCCGCATTTTTGAGATTGTATTCCTTCGACTTTTCGATCAAATTATAACGCGTCACAAGCGGATAATTCTCGCGAGCAGCCTTATAGCATTGATCGATATTTGTTTGAGCAAATGCCGAAAAAGGTAGTATGGCAAAGATAAATATGTATAATTTTCGCATCATTACTATAATTTTACGAGAACTTTGAAGCACTATTTTTAGCGACCCGATCCAATCGAAACCTAGGCTTTACGGATTGCAAAATCAAATATTTTTCGATCCGTAATCGAGTTACAAAAAATAATATTCCAAGAAATCACCATCTACAATCAAATCAACGACCTCGTGCATCGTTACACATGAATCGCTTCGTTGTGCGCTGCCGCTGCCGCCTCCATAACAGCCTCACTCATAGTTGGGTGAGGGTGGATTGTAGCAATAATTTGCGCAGCTGTTGCGCCCAATTTAAGCGCCAAGGTTGGCTCGGCCACCATCTCTGTGACATTCAAACCGCAAAAATGAGCTCCGAGCAGTCGATCTGTCGCGCTGTCGAACACCAGTTTAACCAGCCCATCACGCGCACCGGCCGAAGTGGCTTTGCCGCTCGCCGTGAATGGAAATTTGCCGATCTTCACTTGATAACCTTCGTCGAGGGCTTGTTTTTCGGTCAAGCCAACAGAACTGACCTCTGGCGTGGTGTAGATGCACGAAGGAATCACATGATAATCAATCGGTTGGACTTCGAGCCCCGCAATACGCTCCACACAATTAATGGCTTCGGCCGTGGCAACATGCGCTAAGGCCGGCGTTGCAATCACATCGCCAATGGCATAAATAGTTGGAACAGAGGTAGCAAAGCAAGAATCAACAACGATTTTCCCACGCTCGGTGGCCACTCCAACTTCTTCTAGCCCAAGGTGTTCGATGTTGGCCGTAATCCCAACGGCAGATAGAACTATGTCACTTTCAATGGTTTGCGCTCCTTTTTTGTTGGTAATAGAGGTGAAACATTTTTGGTCGCGCACCTCGACCTTATCCACCGAGGTGGAGGTCATCAGCCCAATTCGAGCTTTACGCAAGGCACGCTCCAAGGTCGCCGAAATTTCGGCATCTTCCAACGGAGCAATACGGTCAACATACTCAACCACAGTCACTTTGACGCCCAACGTATTGAAAAACGAAGCAAATTCGAGCCCAATGGCTCCGCTGCCCACCACAACCAACGATTCGGGGCGAGAAGTGAGTGTCAATGCGTGCCGCGATGTGATCACCCTCTGGCCGTCCACGGGGATAGTGGCAAATTCGCGCGAACGAGCTCCCGTTGCAATAATAATGTTCTTGGCCTCGTATATTGTTTGCTCAACCTTTACTTTACCCGGTGCACAGATAATTCCATGTCCTACAATGATTTGTATTGCGTTTTTCTTCATCAAAAACTCAATTCCTTTGCTCATTTGGCTAGCCACATCGCGCGAACGCTCCACCATTTTCACCAGATTGGCACTCAACGAAGCCTCGTCAATATCAACGCCATAATCACTAGCATGGCGTGCATAATGATAGACTGCCGCACTTTTGAGCAGCGCTTTTGTGGGGATACAGCCCCAATTAAGGCACACACCGCCAAGCTCTGCTTGTTCAACCACGGCGACTTTAAGCCCCAACTGTGCCGCGCGAATTGCACCCGCATAGCCTCCGGGGCCACTACCTATAATGATTAGATCGTACATATTAATTTATTTCTTAGGTGGAGATAATGTATTTAACTTTGATTTTGGGTTGTATAGTGGATTTACTTCCAGCTTTCGTTTAGGTTTCTTAACATCCGGATCGTCCAGATAGTCGGCACGACGGAAGTAAATTGGAGCAAAATCAAAATAATAACCTTTAACCGTTGGGTTCAACATTTTAACCTTGTCCACCGGAAATAATTCCACGGTGCGCGTAAGGATAATGGGCCGTCGCCAAGCAAAATTCATGAGATTTAGAATATCTTCGGCATGGTTGTAATAGATTATATACCAGGGAGTTGCCTCGCTAAGTCCATTGCCCGAAGATTTTATGGTGGCAATTATCATTTCCATTTGACGCATCGTCTTTTTGGCTCTGATCGTGTCGCCCAATTGCGAATAGGCAAAGGCTAACGCATTCAAATCACGCAAGTTAAATGGCTCTTGTTGAAGTATCACTTTACATAGGTGGATCACGCGATAATATGTATTTGCCGTTGGAGTAACACGTGTACCAAAAGCCATGGTGAGCGAATCAGTATAAGAGTTAGACAGTAATGGTCGGTAAGTCGGTTGTTCCGGATACCCATAGTATAAGTAATGGTAGTCGGCAGCGGTTAACGTGGTGTCAGACAGCTGATAACGCCCCATGAGCAGCGGATAATAATAAGGCGAAGAACTATTCTCTATCGAATCTTTAATAGCCTTATAATTAGGCGTTTGAGCAGCTGTACTTAAAGTAATTAAACTTAAAGTCAATAGCAACAATATGATTATATGTTTTTTATAGGCCATACTTTTGAATTTGGACGGCTATTCGATCGTATAGCCCTTGACTTGCAACTACAAGTGGCAAACGCAACGCATTGGTTATTATCTCTTTATAGGCCAAAGCGGCCTTCACTCCGCACGGATTCCCTTCTTGAAAAAGCATTTCTGTCACCTCGTGTAACGTAAGGTTGATTTGGGCTGCACTCCGAAAATCACCCTCGATGGCACTATGCACCATTGCGACAAATTTATCTGCAAAAGCATTGACACTCACCGAGATAACTCCATCGCCACCAAGCGACATCATAGGCAAGGTTAGGTTATCATCGCCAGAAAGAACCACAAAACCATCGGGTCTATCTCTCAGAATATGAGCCACTTGCGCCAAATTACCTGAGGCTTCTTTGATGCCAACAATTTTAGAGCCAAATTCGCGCGCCAAGCGCAGCGTGGTCTCGCTCGTCATATTTACGCCCGTACGCCCCGGAATGTTATAAAGAATCACCGGCCGCGGCGAGTGGTTGACAACGGCGCTAAAATGCTGAAACATACCCTCTTGATTGGGCTTATTGTAGTATGGAACGACCGACAGCACAGCGTCTACCCCCGATAAATCGAACGATTGGAGCGCGGACACCACATCGGCCGTAGAGTTGCCTGCGATGCCAACCACGATTGGTTTGGCGGTTGGATTGTGGGCAACAACGTAGCGCACCACAGCATGACGCTCGGCGAGGCTCATTGTCGCCGGCTCGCCAGTTGTACCCAGAACAACATAGAAATCAGCACTTTGAGTGTGTTGCAACAAACAACCCAAGGCCTCGAAATCTACAGATTCATCTTTGGCAAATGGGGTGATGAGAGCGACCCCTACGCCAGTAAATTTTTTCATTATACAAAGTTACTAAAATAATCTAGAAAAGAGTTAGTTCGGCTTCAAATGGTTGTATTTTTTGAGGCTTTGGCGCATTAATTAATTTTTCAAAATCATCTTCGCTAATAATTTGGGTGCCAAGACGAGTCGCTTTCTCTAATTTTGCAGGCCCTACACCTTGACCGACCAACAAAATATCGGTGTTTTGGCCAACAGCAGCTTGATTTTCGCCACCGTGCAGCTCAATCAATACTTTAAGTTCATCGCGAGAATGACGAGCAAAAGTTCCCGAAATCACTACTTTTTTGGCGGATAAGGCTGTGGATACCAGCTCTTTACTCTCTTCACTCATACTTACTCCGGCCACACACAGACGCTCCACAATACGTAAATTACGATCATCGGCAAAATACTCAATAATGCTATTGGCAATTTTTTCGCCTACCTCCTCCACTTCAAGTAACGCTTCATAAGAAGCATCTTCAAGTGCTGTGATTGAGCGAATTGCATTTGCTAATTTTTTGGCTGTTGTTTCGCCTACATATCGAATACCAAGCGCAAAAAGGACACGCGCATAAGGTATTTGTTTAGATTGTTCGATTCCTCGAATAATATTTGAAGCCGAAATGTCGCCCAAACGTTCGAGCTGCGAAAGATCCCCCACACGAAGATCATACAGGTCTGCAATATTAGTCACCAACCCTTGGCGATACAGCAATTCGATCGTTTGTTCGCCCAACGAATCGATATACATAGCCTTACGCGACACAAAATGCACTATTCGGCCCACAATTTGTGGCGGACAACCCAGCGCATTGGGGCAATAATGTTTGGCTTCGTTTTCTATTTTTTTGAGCTGAGCGCCGCACACCGGGCATTGGGTGATGTAACTAAATGGTTGACTATCAGCCTTGCGAGCCGATAGATCTACGCGCGTAATCTTGGGAATAATTTCGCCACCCTTCTCTACGGCCACCATATCGCCAAGGCGAATATCGAGCAATTCCATCTGTTCGGCATTGTGCAGGGAGGCACGACGCACCACCGTGCCGCTCAATTGCACCGCTTCCAGATTGGCCACAGGGGTGATAGCACCCGTACGTCCTACCCCATAATCAACAGACAGCAAGCGAGTTAAGGCCTCTTCGGCTTTGAATTTATAGGCTACCGCAAAACGTGGAGCCTTGGCCGTTGAGCCCAAAGAGCGTTGCACTCGAAGGTCGTTGACCTTGATCACCACACCATCGGTGGCAAAAGGCAAATCGTGACGTGCCGAATCCCAGTGTTCAAGGTAATCTTTCACTTGACCTAAGCCCACGCAAACCTTTGAATATGACGATATTATGAAGCCCCAAGAGCGAAGTTTTTCGAGCACCTCGTCTTGCGTGGCAAGGTTTTGAGCGCCTTGCACACTATATAATACACAATCCAAACCCCTGGCGGCCACTTGTTCCGGACTTTGCAATTTAAGGCTGCCCGAGGCCGCATTGCGTGGATTAGCCATCGGTTCTTCGCCAATATCAAGACGTTGAGCATTGAGCCGATCGAGGGTTTTGTAGGACATATATATTTCGCCACGCACTTCGATATACTGCTCATGATCAGCACCTTGCAGCTCCATCGGGATCGATCGTATTGTGCGTACAGCGGCCGACACATCGTCGCCCTGCACTCCGTCGCCACGTGTAACAGCATGCACAAAACGACCATTTTCGTAGGCAATACTAATTGCGGTGCCATCAAATTTCAATTCACAACAATATTTTTGTTCGCCGCACTCTTTTTCTACTCGTTCAATAAAATCCAGAACTTCGGCCAAAGAGTATGTATTGGCTAGCGATTGCATCTTATATCGATGTTTCACGCTCTGAAAGCCCGTCAAAAGATCGCTCCCAACGCGCAAAGTTGGCGAATTAGAATCATAAAATTCCGGAAATTGAGCCTCTAATGCCGTCAAACGAGCAAGTAATTCATCGAAAACATGATCACTCACTTCCGACAAATTTTCGACATAATATTTGTGGTTCAAATAGTTAATTTTGGCTCTAAGAGCTAAAATCTCCTCTTTTTTTGCGTTATTCATAGCTCAAAATTACAAAAAAAATAGAAAAAATCGTTTCTATTGCCTTTGTATTATAAATTTTGTGTATAATTGCACAAAATTTGAGACACATTTATAAAAAACAACATCTAATCGAATCATGACTACCAATTCTGAGATTGAAAAAAAGGCCGCAAAAAAACGTGTAGTGACAAGCTATGAGAACTTGTCGTCGGAACTTGTGGCGGCCCTCAAAGAGCGTTATCCACTCGGTTTTACAGACCAAATGATTAGGGTCGACAAACCTAATGGAGATTTTTTCTATGGCGTGGTTTTTGAAACTGAGGACACAAACTACCTTGTCAAAATATCGGTCAAAATTGACAACAAAGCAAAAGAAGAAATAGAAAAAGATCTTTTCGCCGACGAAGACGTGGAATCCGACGAAATCAAAGGCGCTGACGAAATTGCAGAAACAGCCGATGCAGATGCTGACGCGGACGATGAATAACCAATGCCACACCCAGGACGTAATAGAATCTATTCAAATGGCCAAATAACAGTTGTTTGGCAAGGTGCGCAATGCACCCATGCGAGCATTTGTTACACCAAATTACGTGCGGTTTTTGACCCCATAAAGCGTCCGTGGATCAAAATTAATGGCGCCACCACCGAAGAAATTATCGCCATTGTGGAAGAGTGCCCCTCGTCGGCTTTAACTTTTTTTTGGAACGACGAGCCTCGCAACGCCACCGAGAAGTCACCAAAGCTCTTTCGAGGCTCGGTGGCTGAGGTTTTGGCGCGCAACACACCCAAAGACCCTTCGTGTGCGGCTTCCGTAAATTTTAGGGGCAATGACCCGAAAGATCTTGGATAAAATTGGATAAAAAACTACTTTTATGCTCCGGTGCGCCACTAGATATGTGTGACGACAAACAACTAGGGGAAATAGTGCGTTTGTGGCAGGGCGATTCGATAGTGTGCGGGGGGACGACAGCCAAAATAATTGCGCGGGAATTGGGTCGCTCGCTCACCGTTGACTTGGCCTCGGCGCGAGGCTCTACCCTGCCGCCACGTTCTCTGATCGAGGGGATTGCGATTGTGAGCGAGGGCATAATAACGCTCGCCAGGGTGCGCAATTTGATTAGCTCGGTGGCTAGCGAAGGGCACTCGTTTTTCACCTCTTCGGGGCAAGTAGACAGCATGATTGCTCAAATGTTGCTTGAAGCCAATGATATTCTATTTGTGATTGGTACACGCTACAATAAGGCGCATTTTGACCCGTGGCTGCCTGTGCGTTTAGAGCGTAGGGTTGATCTGCTGTCCGATATTGCGACAATTCTTCGCGATGATTTCAAGAAACATGTCCAAGAGCATTTCTTGTAAGCACTGGGGTCGTTTATTCGAGGATAATATCTAACGAATAGAGCAAGGACGCGGCTTGGGGCATCGAAAAGCGCGCTTTCGACACGTTGCTCGTCAAGACATTAATCGTATAATTTGTGGCACGCGAAAAATCTGCTTTCGTTAATATCGTGTCGCTAAAAAGCGCTCCCGAAAGTTCCGACGTTCCGAAATTAGCGCTCGTCAGATTGGCACTTTCGAAGCCAACTTCACGCAAAGAACAACTCATAAATTGCGCTTTCGTGAGATTCATGGCCACAAAAATAGAATAGTCGAGCACACAATCGGTAAATGTGATCGGAAAACGCGGCAAAATCTTTCCCGATGCTTTGCGCCAAAGGCTGGCAGTCCAATCAATGCCGATCATTTTACACCCCACAAAAGAGCTGTTGCCCATCTGTGAATTTGGAATCTTGGCTAACGAAAGGTTGCAATTTTCAAACTTACAATCTAAAAATGTACAGCCGGAAAACACACATTCACTCATTTCACACCGACAGAACAAACAACCGTCAAAGTGTTTGCCCTCCACATAAAGCGCTGTAAGGGTCAGTGAATCAAATGTTTGCGCTTCAAAATAGGATCCCGCAAACAGATCCTCGCCCGGCCTCATTGTTTCGAGGCGCTGAGCATGCCACAAGCTGCCAAAATATCTTCGCCACGCGAAGTGCGCGTTGTGGTGAGGATCCCGGCTTTATTGAGGTATGCGTTGAACCATTTGATGGTTTCAGCCGACGAACCACGCAGGGGGCTATCGGGAATTTGATGGAAACGTATCAAATTGACACGCACTTCGTTCAACGTCCCGCCGCCGGGGGTTTTCAAAAGGTTCAATCGCCGTATCAATTCATCGGCATGACGAGCCGTGTCGTTCACCTCAGAGAACATTATATACTCAAAACTCAATCGTCGATGATGCGTAAAATCGTGATTACCAACTATTTCGAGCGTTTTTTCGATCGCATTTGAATTTTCGACAGGCATCATTTTCAGTCGTTCTTCGTGGAAGGGATTGTGCAAACTCACGGCCAGACTAACGCGCGTTTGGCGCAGAAATGTGTCCAGATTTTTGGCCATACCAACCGTAGAGAGGGTGATGCGTGTAGGGCTCCACGCCAAGCCCCAAGCGGAGGTAATCACCTCGATGGCGCGCAAAACATGCTCCATGTTGTCCAAAGGCTCGCCCATGCCCATAAAAACGACATTCGTGAGCTCCGTCGATTCATCGACGCCCATGATTTGGTTCACGATTTCTACGGCCGTCAGGTTTTCGAGAAATCCCATACGCCCGGTCATACAGAAGGCGCACCCCATTCGGCACCCCGCTTGACTGGAAATACAGAGTGTGCGCGAAGTTTGAGATGGTATATAGACCGCCTCGACGTGATTGCCGTTTTTGGTAGGAAAGAGATATTTGCGTGTCCCATCGTTCGAGCTGACCACATCAACGGGCGCCGCATAACCAATTTCATAGTTTTGGGCAAGCGTATCGCGTGCTTTGATCGATAAGTTCGTGATTTCGTCGAACGAACGCACTCGTTTTTTGTATATCCAGTCGGCCAGTTGCGCGCCAACAAAACGACGAAAACCATTGTCAAGCGCCACTTGCGTAAGCTCGTCAATGGTTTTCCCTATTAATATGTCTTTCATGGTGGAGAATACGAGATTCGAACTCGTGACCTCTTGCATGCCATGCAAGCGCTCTACCAACTGAGCTAATCCCCCTTTTTATTGTGATTTGAATCTCCAAGGAGTTGCCTTTATTATGAGGCAACTCTCGGAAATCCTTCGACAAAAGTAAACAAAAAAATTAAATTATCAAAAATTGGAAAAAAAATTGTATTTTTGTAGTCCGTTCAACTATGGTCTCGTAGTTCAATGGATAGAATAGCGGTTTCCGGTACCGCTGATATGGGTTCGATTCCCGTCGGGACTACAAGACGCTAAGTGATTAATAAACGATCATTTAGCGTCTTTATTTTAAGCTTTGGTTTAAGTCCAAGTTTTGGTTTAGGTACTTTCGGGTGTCACTTGTTCTACTTCGATACCCGCGCGACGCAGCAAAGCCAATCCGTCGACGGTATGATAATCATCAGCAAAAACAACGCGACGTATGCCGGCTTGGATAATTAACTTGCTGCACTCGATACATGGCGATGCGGTCACATAAAGAGTTGCTCCTTGCGATGAGCTTTGCGACTTGGCTACTTTGGTGATCGCATTGGCTTCGGCATGCAAAACATAGGGTTTTGTGCGCCCTACTTCGTATTGTTTTTGGCCATCTATGTTTGGCAGTTCTTCTTCTTGCCATTCGCAAACATTCTCGAATCCACACGGAGTGCCGTTGTATCCATCAGAAATAATCATCTTGTCGCGCACAATGAGCGCTCCCACTTTACGCCGTTGGCAATACGAATTTTCGGCCCAAATGCGCGCCATTTTCATGTAGCGCAGGTCTAAATCGTGCTGTTTGTCTGTGTTCATAAACTATTTTTTGCGCTTTTCGATTTGTTTGCGCAACGCTTCGCAAGCCTCGTCGGCGGCAACTTCAAAGCTCGATGCTCGACGTTCGGCGGTCAAGTCGCTGCCTGATGCTACAAGCTTGATTAACACTACTTTATTGCCTTCGTCCGGATTCTTATCGAGTTTCAATATCGTTTCGCCCCAGCTGATTGTGTCGTCAAAAAGAGCTAACTTTTGAAGCTTCGCTTCGATGAAATCCAATAATTTTTGATCGGCAGTGAAGTGTACTGATTGAATCTGTGTTTTCATAATCTTCTTCTTTTTTGTGAATAATCTATCTTGTTATTTCAAACGTTCACATGTGATTTTTATTACGTTTTTAGTCGTTTTTCAACCTAGGGTGAGCGTTTTTATAACTTTTTTTCAACATTTCTATCGACGTATGCGCGTATATCTGAGTGGTTGCGAGCGAACTATGGCCAAGCAGATGGGAGATGGTGTTTATCGGAGCCCCTCGATCCAAAAGAGCGGTGGCGAAGGTGTGCCGCAAAACATGTGGCGAGGCCTTACCCTCTACACCATAGAGCCTTAGGTTTCGATGAACGATCTCATAAATCTTAGCATGCGTGATAGCGTCAAAATTGTCACCTAAAAGTAGTGATTTTTTTGGTGTTAAACAAATTTTATCTTCAAAAAGATGCAAATAATGTTCAATACGCTGCGCCACAGGCTCCAACAGAGGCACGATGCGTTCTTTGCGCCCCTTGCCCAAAACGCGTAGCAACAAATTATCGGATAATTCCACTCTATCCATTGTCAAATCGGCCGCCTCGGCACGACGCAAACCGCAGAAATAGAGCAATAAAATCACGATCCGATCACGCTCGCTCGCAAAATCATCGCTCGGCGTGAGCACTTGATCTACCAAGCGCGCCATACGATCGAGAGGCACAAATTCCGGAAGATTTTTGGCCATTTTCAACGAATGCAAATCGGCCAATGGATTTTTGTCGATCGCCCCTTGGCGGATCAAAAAATTATAGAATTTACGCATCGCACTCATACGACGATTCACCGAACGCGAATTATCGCCCCGTTCGATCATCGCCATTATGTAGCTGCGGCAATCGTTCCTCGTGGCCTCCTCTAATGCGGTATCTTCCAAATAGTTAGCAAACGCTTCGAGGTCGGCCATATAGGCGCCAATGGTCAAGGGCGCGAGCTGCAACTCGTACTCCATATATTGCTCAAAGCGTTCCGTATACATTATATTAACCGACGAGAAGTGGTTTGATTTGTAGTTTTAAGGGTATTAAAATCAATATTTTCGAGCAACACGGCTCCTGCACGTTTGCCGACGGTGAAGCTCCCCAACTCTTGTTCAAAACCCAAGGCACGAGCTCCACCGGCCGTTGCCCAGCTCAAAATAGCGGACAGCGGAATGTGTGGATTATTCTGCGATAGCCATTTGATCTCTTCCACCATGCTCAGCGAATGGTTGGATGTCAATGAATCGGTACCCAAAGCCACACGAACCCCCATTTGGTACATCAATTCGGCAGGCGGAAAGGCGCGCTCGATATAGTAATTAGAACGCGGGCAGAGCACAAAAGTAACGTTCGTGAAATGGGCAATAACTTGTTCAATATCAGCACGTTTGCATTGCGTATTGTGGATCAAGAGCAACGGTACATCGCTCGGCAAACTCCCCACCAAGCGAGCCGGATGCGACCCATAATACAGAAAATCGGGCTTCATGCCCCACTCGTCTACCATCAAACGATACATGCCGCCAGCCTTGTCGAAAAGTTCCATCTCGGTGGCCGTCTCCATAAAGTGGATCGAGAGGCGTTCGCTCCCCGCCGACATCTTAAAGAGCTTATCACTAACCATATAGGTCGAATGTGGTGATGGCGAAATAGCGAGCCCCAATTCGCGTGCCGGAGCTACGTTGGCTGTTTTTTCGGCAAAATAAGCCTCAGCCTGGTCGTCTGGTGGCATGTTGAAATACTCGGCAAAGGTGTAGTATTTTATTCGACTGTCAACTTTGGCGGGAAAACTGGCCGTGCCATTAGAAATATCACCAACGGCCTGCACCCCTTCGCTCCACATAAAGTGATCGTTGAGCTTGGCGGCCTGAACTTGCTCATCAACAGTCCATTGCCCACGTATTTGGGTGATCGACCTAACAAAACCATCGAGCATTGAGCCCTCGGCAATTTGTCCTTTGAGGTACGATAATTCGAGGTGACAATGGGCGTTGGTCATACCCGGAATTAAGATCCCATCATAATATTCTAGCGACGGAGTGGCGTCGAGTGTCGATCGATCGACGGGCTCGACGGCGAGAACAACTCCATTTTCATCGAAGCTAACGACTAGCGATTCCTGCAGGACTCCATTTTCGTTTAGCACGTACGGACAAGCTATCTTCCTCATTTTTAATTATTTGATAAAGTTTAATATCCTTAAAATAGCGATTATAATAATTCTTGCGCGCGCGTGTCACCTCTGGCGTGAAAATCAGTTTCACGTTGCTCACAAAAGAGCTGTCATAAAACTTCACGCGATTGGCTCGATCGAGCACCGGATCCTCGAAGTTAACAAAGAGCGTGTCGTGGGCTTCGATCAGTTCGATTCGGCTATCAAAATGTGTGGTATCCACCGATCGATTGATCCATATTCGATT
Source organism: Mucinivorans sp. (assembly GCA_036661755.1). Taxonomy (GTDB): domain Bacteria; phylum Bacteroidota; class Bacteroidia; order Bacteroidales; family Rikenellaceae; genus Mucinivorans. Next base: position 26,163 of record JAVWYC010000001.1, read on the forward strand.
GCTCGAGAGATTGCTTTTTCGACCCTTGTCGCCTGTGCGATAGGCAATCGATTTGGTGCCAGCGCGATAATCGGACACACTTTTATAGTCGAAACTAATGTTATATAGGCCTCGTTCGACATTCAAAAACCTGAGTTTCAATTTGTTGATCGTACCGTGAATTGTGGTATCTTTACTATACAAAGTGTCGGAATAAAATTTCAAGGCCAACGAATCGAAACGCAACGAAGTGCCATAACGATAATCAGCCATCAAGGCCATTGAATCGATACCTTTGGTCACTTGCAAAAAAATCTCGTTCAAAGGGTTACTCTTGCGCATCGACATGTTGTAGACCGTGTACTGGAAATCGGCCAAATCATAGCCATAATGTTCCAAAATTTCGGAGTAATAATCAACGGTATCTCCCGGCGAAGCCGGCGTGGGAACCCCAAACTCAGACGAGGTAAGGCTACCGGTAAGCAAAGCCTCGGTGATGATATTCACCATATCTTCGTTCGGAATATCTTTGGGCCCAGAACAAGCCACAAACAAAACGATCAAAAAACCTAAAAATATCTTCTTCATTTGATTCTCTTTTCAATTTCCTCGCGCGTGATAGTTTCTATCACTTTGAGCCCCGATGGGGTGTAGGACGGTTCATGACAAGCAAAAAGTTGAGCTGCAAATTGAGCCACATCGGGCACTGTGCCACATTTTTCGTTCAACACACCCCGCGTGAGCCGATCGGCCAGACGCTCGGCAATAGTGTGCGGCGAGTTGTCGACCAAAGCAGCCAACAATTCATCGAACACATTATCGTCCAAACCCGAAGGCGCGGCATGGAGCTCCACTCTCTTTTTGTCTACCACCACCACAAAGCCCAACGCTTCGATCGATTCTTGGGCAGCTAGCAACGCCTCACGTTCGGCATAATTCAGATTCAAAATCCGTGGCTCGATCAGAAATTGAGCCACCAGAGAAGTTGAATTATGCAAAATTTTCTCGTACGCCATTCGACACCTGGCACGAGCAATATTAATGATCGACAATCCTTGGGCAGAACGAACGACGATAAATTTATCGTCTAACTGAAAACCGCTCCACACAACGGGAACCGTCGCCTCGATGAGCGAAGAGTCGATCAAAGTCGTGGATAGATCGTCGGGCAAAATCTCCATAAAAGGCACTCGTTGGGCGTCGATCGCCTCTTGACTTTCGGCCTCCCACTTTGTGGTGTCATAGGAAGTGAAGGGGTTGTAGGCTCGCGCCGAATGGCTCGCCGGCATGGCATAACCACGCGAGGGATCCTGCGGCCCGGGGTAGCTTGGAATGTCAATTGGCGAAGCTCCACCATCGAAATCAATAGCTTCGATCACATTAGAACGCCCCAAACACCCCTTGACGGCCGAATAGATGGTCTGAAAAATGGCCTGTTCGTCGTCGAATTTAACTTCGGTCTTGGTAGGGCTAATATTGACGTCGATCGACGAGGGCGAAAGTTCGATAAACAAAAAGTACGACGGATAGCTACCGTGCGCAATCAAGCGATCATAGGCCCGCATCACAGCGCGCGCCAGAAACAAACTCCGCACAAAGCGACCATTGACAAAGATAAATTGCGACGAACCACTTTTTATTGTCGCCATGTCGGGTGTGCCGATGTAGCCCGTCAGGCGCACTAATTCCGTATTGAGGTCGATCGAAAGAAGCTTTTTCTTTAGACTGTTTTTTGTGAGCTCCACAATTCGTTGATGAAGCCCCCCCGCGCCGAGCACTAACGGACGGTCGCTCAGATTGTTATGCAACTCAAATTCAATGTCGGGGTTCACCATGGCCACCCTAAGAAATTCGGCATGAACAGCCATCGCCTCGGCTCGATCGCTCTTGAGGAATTTGCGACGTGCAGGCGTATTGTAGAACAGATTACGCACAATGATCGAGGTCCCTTTTGGGGTATCAATTGTGTCGTTAAGCACGATTTGCCCCCCCGAAATTTCGATCAGCGTGCCTATTTGGTCGGCCACGCGGCGAGTGCGCATCTCCACATGCGCCACCGAGGCGATCGAGGCCAAGGCCTCACCTCGGAAACCAAACGTACGGAGCGAAAACAGATCTTCGGCGGTGTGAATTTTGGAGGTCGCATGACGCAAAAAGGCACGTGGTGCATCTTGGGCGCTCATGCCCATGCCATCGTCGATAACGGTCAACAAAGTTCGCCCACCGTCGACCGAACGCACAATAACCTTCTGAGCCCCAGCGTCGACAGCATTTTCCATCAACTCTTTGACTATCGAAGCTGGTCTTTGAACCACCTCGCCAGCAGCAATTTGGTTAGCTATATTAGACGATAAAACTTCTATCATACAACCCTTTTTGGCATCACGCAGTCCCCACTCCACGCTGTGGTTTACATAAATTTAGAGAAAATATCGGTCATGTAATAGAGCGCAAAGAAGACCAAAGCCACAAAAATCGCAACACGAATCAATGTGGAACGCGACGAACGAGCCACACGTGTCGAACTACGCATGCGTCGCATACGGTTTTCGCGAATCATGGCGCCGGGTTTATACTCCCCCTCCTTATAATCATCGCCCAAAATAGCACGACGACGCTCCATGCGTTCTTCTTTTTCTTGATCCCAAAAGACCGGCGTGTAGTGAAATTCACGCACTTTACGCTTTACGCCCCCAAATCCTAACATTTTTCTATGGTTTAATTATCAAACAAAAATCACTCAATGCAGGCATTCGCAACGCCCCGCCTTAGATCCCCAATTCGGCACGCAACTTTTCGCCAGCCTCCTCGTAGCCCGGTTTGCCCAGCAAGGCGAACATATTTCTTTTGTAGGCCTCCACCCCGGGTTGGTCGAAAGGATTGATGCCGAGCATATAACCGCTTATGCCACAAGCCTTCTCGAAGAAATAGAGCAATTCGCCAATCGACCTTGCGTCGATCTTTTCGATCGCAATTTCGATATTTGGGACTCCACCCTCAACGTGAGCCAACATTGTGCCCAATTGCGCCATGCGATTAACCTCCGAAATTCGTTTGCCGGCCAAAAAGTTCAAGCCGTCCAAATCGGCTGAATCTGTTTTGATCTCCACAAATTCATTAGGCTCACCCACCGAAATCACTGTCTCAAAAAGCGTCCGCTCGCCATCTTGTATGTATTGCCCCATCGAGTGCAAATCGGAAGTCAAACTAACCGAAGCGGGGAAAATACCGCGCCCATTCTTGCCTTCGCTCTCGCCATAAAGCTGTTTGAACCACTCGCCAATGTTGGCCAGTTGCGGTTCATAAGAGGCTAAGATCTCGATCTTTTTGCCTCCCTTATAGAGAACGTTACGCGTGGCGGCATATTGTGCGGCGAGGTTCGATTCAAAAGGCACATCGATGCCTGTCGCCTGCTGCATGTCGCGCGCGCCGGCCACCAAGGCGTGAATATCGACCCCCGCCACAGCCAAAGGCAAAAGGCCTACCGGGGTGAGCACCGAATAGCGTCCACCGATATTGTCGTCGATAATGAATGTCTTGTAGCCCTCTTGGCTAGCCAATTCGCGCAGCGCACCGCGCGAACGATCAGTGATGGCAACGATCCGCTCGCCCGCGCCACCCTTGGTGTAACGACTTTCGATCTCATCTTTGATGATACGAAAGGCGATGGCCGGTTCGGTGGTTGTGCCCGATTTGCTGATCACGATTGTGGCGATGGAATAATCACGCAAGGTTTCCATCAATTCATACATATAATCTTCCGATATGTTTTGACCTGCAAAAATGACGATCGGAGCCGAACGTTTTTTCTGTAACCAATCGAAATTATTGCTCAACGCATCGATCACCGATTTGGCCCCCAAATACGACCCTCCGATCCCAATCACCACCACCACTTCGGCATTGGAAGCCAAGTGTTGAGCCGTGTGCTCAATGTCGGCTAGTAATTCGGTGTCAATGGCGCCGGGCAGATCCACCCAACCCAAGAAATCATTCCCAAGGCCACTCTTTTTGTGCAAAGCAACGTTACATTCAATAGCTTGCTTGCGCATCTGTTCACTAATTTCAACCCCGGATTTTTCTAAATTCAGTTTCATTATTTTTTACTTGATTGTTATATTAATTTGTCTAATATCGAATTAATTGTGCTCTTCACGGCACGTTTTTCATAGAGGATCGAATACATGGCATCGGCGATCGGCATATCGATTTTATAGCCACCGCGTTCTTTCACCTCGTGTAAACAAGCTGTTGCGTAGTAGCCTTCGGCCACCATATTCATCTCCATCTGTGCCGATTTGACGGAGTATCCCTTGCCAATCATCTGCCCAAAGGTGCGATTGCGCGAAAATTGCGAATAGCAAGTCACCAACAGATCGCCCACGTAGGCCGAGGCCATAATATCACGATCGAAAGGGTAGGTCTGGCGCAAGAAACGCTCGATCTCGATACCGGCGTTGCTGACCAAAACCGCAAAGAAATTATCGCCATAACCCATCGAATGACACATTCCACCGGCAATAGCGTATATGTTTTTGAGCACCGCCGCCCACTCTACTCCATAAATATCGTTCGAGGTGTTCACTCTGATATAAGGCGCTACAAAATATTGTCCCAAGCGCTCGGCCTGCTCGGTGTCTTTGCACACCATTGTAAGGTAGGATAGGCGTTCGAGGGCTACCTCCTCGGCATGGCACGGCCCTGTGATAACGCCAATATTGGCAAAAGGCAGCCCAAAAGTATGATTCACATATTCGGCCACCGTGAGCCACTCATCGGGCACAATGCCCTTGATGGCCGAAATGACAAACTTATCGGAAAGAGGGACGCTAAGAGCCGAAAGCACACCCTTCAAAAAGGCCGAAGGAGTAGCCAAAATCACGACGTCAGCCTGGGCGACCGCCTCGTTAATATCGTCATAGAGCGAAAGGCTTGTCTTGGCAAAGTGCACCTGCGATAGGTATTTGGGGTTATTGCCATTTTTGTCGATATGTTCAAGCACTTCTTGATTACGCACATACCAACGCACAACACAAGAGTTATCGGTTAGTATCTTGACCAGAGCCGTAGCCCACGAACCGTGACCAATTACTGCTATTTTATAATCTTCGTTCTTCATACCACAAATATAGTAATTAATTGTGATTCTTAAAGCAATTTACGCGAAGAACCCTCAATTTGAGTACTATCAAGTCTAATAGCGATAAAAACTAAGATCGTAAAAGCCAACAACGAACTACCACCATACGAGAAAAATGGCAACGGAATGCCCACAACCGGGAAAATGCCGATAGCCATGGCTATGTTGATGAAAAAGTGCATAAAAATGATCGCCGCCACCGAGTAACAATATATACGCGCAAAAGGTTCGTTTTGTCGTTCGCCCATGCGCATAAGTCTAAGAATGAGGAGTATAAAGAGGGCGATAACGATCATCGAACCCACAAAGCCCCACTCCTCGCCCACGGTACAAAAAATAAAGTCGGTGCTCTGTTCGGGCACAAAACTAAAACGAGTTTGAGTGCCTTGCAAAAAACCCTTGCCCCACACACCACCCGAACCGATGGCGATTTTGCTTTGCAGAGCATTGTAGCCTGCTCCCTGCGGGTCGTTTTTTAGGCCCAACAGGTCGAGCACGCGCTCTTGTTGGTGGCTTTGCAGTACATTATTGAAAGCATAGTCAATAAAAAATGTAAAAAGCACCGCCGCCACAAAAAAGCCAAGATTGAGCAACACGCTGCGCGAACGCGAATGATTGAAATAGTATAGAATGACGGGCAGACTAAGCCCAACGCTCCACAAGAGCGATGAATACGGATTGCTAGCCAGCGAAAAACAGTCGCGCACCACCTCCACAACAATATAGAGCAAAACGAGCAAGGCTATGTATTGCAACACCGAACGAACGTTGCGCGAACTGATCACCTCCATCACTAGCGATAGACCCAAGGCTACCAACAACATGCCAATCGGTTCGACAAAAAACGAAATGATGGCCAAAAATACAAAAGCGCCAAAGAGAACATAGAGCGCTCGCCCAAAACCTTCGCGATAGAGAATAATGAAAAACGCCGCAAAAACAAGCGCCGAACCGGTGTCGTTTTGAGCCAAAATCACAAGCACGGGCAAGAAAATAATCACCCCAACGTTGAAAAGCGCGTGCCGATCGCGAATGCTGAAATTATAAGCACTCATCAATTTAGCCAAGGCCAAGGCGGTGACTATCTTCATAAATTCCACCGGCTGTATGCGGAACGAACCGATCGAAATCCATGCCCTTGCGCCATTGATTTCGGTTCCAAAAACAGTGACGCCCACCATGACAACAATCATCAACCAATAGAGTTGATAGGCCAATAGATGATAATACCTCGAATCGATGAGCAAGATCGAGAGCGCCACCACAAAGCTCACCACAATCCATTGCAACTGTTTGCCGTAACTCTGCGTTAGGTCGAATATCGAGCGTTGGTCGTCATTATAGACAGCCGAATAGATACTCACCCACCCCATCACCACCAAAACCACATAGATAAGCACCGTCCAATAGTCGATGCCCGAACTGGTGAGTCCTATTTTTCTGTTTTCGATCATCTTGTTGTGGGTAATACGGTGGTTTCGACTTTTGGGCGATACATCGGATAATTGACCTGAATTTCGGTTATTCGCTGCAAAAGGTCGGCACGTTTGACAGTGTCGGTCAAATATTGCTCCACGATAAGCGAAGCGATAGGAACCGCCACACTGGCCCCATAGCCGCCATGTTCCACATAGACCGAAACCGCAATGCGCGGATTGTTGCGCGGAGCAAAACACATAAAAGTAGAGTGATTGGCTCCTTGCGAATTTTGTGCGGTGCCTGTTTTGCCGCATATGTCGAGGCCCTCGACCCTAGCTCCCTGAGCCGTGCCGCCCCCTTGATGCACAGCCAAATACATACCCTCAACAATTGGCGAAAAATGCTTAGGATCCACCACCGTGTAATTTTTCCGGTAGAAACGTGCATCAATCGAGTCGCGTCCGTCAATCTTTTTCACCACATGCGGTATGTAGTAATAACCCCGATTGGCCACCGTGGCTGCAAGGTTAGCCATTTGCAGCGGCGTGCAGCCCATCTCGCCTTGACCGATAGAGAGCGAAATTACAGTCAGCGCATTCCATTGTCCGCGATAAGTCTTATTATAAAATTCCGACGATGGCACATTACCCTTCAATTCGCCCAAAAAGTCAGAACCGAGTTTACGCCCAAAACCGAAGCTGAGCACCCCCTCGCGCCATTTGTTGTAATTTAGTTTGATGCTACCCTGCCCCCCACGCTCCAAAATATCGCGAAACACATAACAAAAATAGGCGTTACACGAATTTTGCACCGCCGCCGCCATGTCTAGGTTGGGGTTGTGAGCGTGACACCCCACCCCACGTCCATAGGGATAGCCACCATAGCAGGAGTGAATGTCGCTCGCCTGAGCCACCCCATACTCCACGCCCAGCAAACCATTGACCACCTTGAAGGTCGAGCCCGGAGGGTAAGAAGCCATCACCGCACGATTGAAAATCGGGTGACGCGGGTCGCGCACCATATCCATATAATTATTGCCACGCTGACGCCCAACCAACAAGTCGGGATCATAGGACGGCGAAGAGGCCATCACCAAGATTTCGCCCGTGGAAGGCTCAATGGCCACCACCGATCCGATTTTCCCCTGCATCAGTTTTTCGGCCAAAGCCTGCAAACGAGCATCGATCGTGGCCACAATGGCACGCCCCGGTTCGGCCAACGTGTCGCGCGCACCATTTAGATATGACCCTTGCGGCACACCGTGGGTGTCCACCATCTCGATTTTGACCCCTTTCTTGCCCCGCAACACATCTTCATAAGCTTGCTCGATGCCGCTCATACCGATATAGTCACCCATCTTGTAGTATGGATTGCGCTTCATAATTCGGTCGTTCACCTCGCCCACATAGCCCAATAAATTACCCGCCAATTTGCGCGGATAGGTTCTCACGGTGCGATATTGAGCAAAAAAACCGGGCACACGTTTTTCGTCTAACTTCAACTTCACATCTTTGGAAAGTTGTTTGAAAATCACCGATGGCGAACGACGCGAATAGGCCGAAGCCTTATTGAACTCACTGATCAACACTTCTTTAGTAACTCCCAAAATTTCAGCAAAACGCACCGTGTCGAATGGCTCCACCTCGCGAGGAATGACAATCAAGTCGAAAGATTCTTTGCTCTGTACCAAAAATTCTCCGTTGCGATCGTAGACCTCGCCGCGCGGAGGGTGCTGCACTTGGTAACGCAAAGCATTGCCGTCGGCACGCGTCTTGAAATCGCTGTTGAAAACTTGCAAATAGAGCAACCTGCCACAAAAAATAGCCCCCACCACCAAAAGCATAATCCGCAAATAATTATATTTCAAATATCCTTTTTCCATTATTTATTGAATGGTAAATTGAATACAAAAATCAACATAGCGGTGAGCACCGAGCTCAACACAATACGCAAAATGGTGATCAAAATGCCCGAAAAACTCATCACCTCCAACAAAAAATAGGGAATAGCAAAAAGCAAACACATTAATATCAAGTAGCTCATAAAACGCTGAGCACCAACCCTGTATGCCGACGGCACAAGCCCCGCCAAAACAACATCGCGCCCAAGGGTCAATTCGCCCACCACATTGCGCACAAAGGCCAACCACACTAAACATATGGCATTCAATCCATTAGAGCCCATCACGGTGTCCATCAGATAGCCAATCAAAAAAGCCAGCAACATAAGCCACACCCTGTGGACAGAAAGAGGCAAAATGAGAATAATCATCACATAGGCAAAGATATTCACAACGCCCCATATATTGATGGCGCTAAAAACATACTCTTGCAAAAAAAGCAAGATCGCAAAGGCAATGGTATATGTCAAAAATCTAGCCATTATCTAACATTTGATTGTTCTTCGACCTCGCGTCGTTCGTTTTGCATGGGCAGTTTGACCGCATAGAGATAGTTCAAGCGGCTAAGGTCGGCCAGCAGTGTAATTTTTGCCCTAAAAAATGTTCCGTTGATCAACTCAAAAGAACGAATCGTACCGATCGGCAAATTGGGTGGAAAAATATTTGAATACTCGGTTGTCAGTATCGTGTCGCCAAACTTAATGTTTGAATATTTTGGCACTTCGTCGAAATCTACAATCCGGTAATTCTCGCCATTCCAACTAATTGAACCGGTGAAATCGCTGCTCTGAATCTTGCCACTGGTATGAAAAATCGAATGGTTCAAAATCGAGGTGGCCACCGCAAAATGCTCTGAACAATAGAGCACATAACCCACAATGCCTTGCGTGTTGAAAAGCGCCATATCGGGCTCTATACCAGCACTTCGCCCTCCGGTGATGGTGATGAAATTGTCACGCCCACCGATCGTGTTGCGCACCACTTTCACCACCTTGATGGGCAAGGAATCCACCGTTACGCCCACTTGACGACCGCTCATTGTGTCGCGCAATTGGAAGCCCAACAGTTCGCCACGAAGACGCGCATTTTCGAGCATAAGTGCTTCGTTTTCGGCCGATAGTTGAAAATAGTTGGTCACTCCCGAAATTTTGGCATGCAAACCACCCACCACATTATTGGCCGCAGCCAACGCGGCAGCTCGTTGATAGGGATTGTTGTGAAAAAAAATTGTAAAGCACAAAATTTCCAACCCTATAAAAATTAGAGCAACATATATTTTTTTGAAAAATAATATAAGTCGGATCATGCGTAGAGCAACAAATTAAAATGGCAAACCAAATCGACCGATCAAAAAGATCATCGGTTCACGTGGCCAAAATTCATAAAATACATTTTAACGGATTAAGAACGAAAATTTATGAATGTTTTTCAACGCCACACCAGTCCCACGAGCCACAGCACGCAACGGATCTTCGCTCACATGTACCGGGATTCGCGTTTTTTGTTGTAGTCGTTTGTCCAATCCGCGCAACAGCGCCCCGCCACCAGCCAAATAGATCCCATTACGATAGATGTCAGAATAGAGCTCTGGCGGAATCTTTTCTAACACTTTCATGATCGCCAAGTCTACCTTGAGCAACGATTTATCGAGCGCCGATGCCACTTCGCGATATGAAATCGGAATATCAAGCGGCAGCGAGGTGATAATGTTTGGCCCACGAACAATAAAATCGTCGGGAGGAGTGTCTAGCTTATCGATCGCCGCCCCGACAGCGATTTTGATCTCTTCGGCCGTACGCTCACCCACCTTGACATTGTGTTGTTGTTTCATGTAGTTCTGAATATCTTCGGTGAAAACATCGCCGGCCACATTGATACTTTCGTTACAAACGATCCCGCCCAGCGAGATCACCGCCACTTCGGTCGTTCCACCTCCAATATCGACAACCATATGCCCCTCGGGAGCCTCCACATCGAGACCAATACCGAGCGCGGCAGCCATCGGTTCATAGATCATATAGACCTCGCGACCACCGCTATGCTCGGCCGAATCACGCACAGCACGAATCTCAACATTGGTCGAGCCCGAAGGTATGCAAATCACCATACGCAGCGAAGGCGAAAACATTTTGTTACGTGTCTTGATCATCTTGATCATGCCACGTATCATCATTTCGGCCGCATTAAAATCGGCTATCACTCCGTCGCGCAAAGGACGAATAGTCTTTATGTTTTGGTGCGTCTTGCCGTGCATACGACGCGCCTCTTGCCCAATGGCGATCAAACGTCCCGTAAGCCCATCGACGGCTACAATTGAAGGTTCGTCCACCACAATTTTATCGTTATGGATAATCAGCGTATTGGCTGTCCCCAAATCCATTGCCAACTCTTGAGTCAGCATCGAAAATAATCCCATCTTGTGTTATGCTTTTTTTTATGTAAACGATAAATTTAGTGTTTGAAATGCCTGAGGCCTGTAACTATCATTGCGACCTCGTTTTGGTTGCAATAGTCGATAGTTTCTTGATCGCGCACCGAGCCACCGGGTTGGATAACGCAATTAATGCCTGCTTTATGCGCGATTTCTACACAATCGGCAAAAGGGAAAAATGCGTCCGAAGCCATCACCGCCCCTTCGAGCGACAATTCAAAAGAGTGAGCCTTGTCGATCGCTTGTTTCAAGGCGTCCACGCGCGAGGTCTGCCCCACTCCGCTAGCAAGCATTTGACCCGCCCGAGCCAGCACAATGGCGTTACTCTTGGAGTGTTTGACGATCTTGTTGGCGAAAATCAAATCCTCCATTTGAGTTTGAGAAACAGCGGCTTTGGTGACCAATTTAACTTCGCCGTCCACACCGCCTAATTTATTGTCGACCTGTTGAACAAGCACTCCGCCAAGCATCGTACGACGCGAAATGTCCGATAGTTCGATGTCGCCTTTGAGCTGCAACAGTATTCTATTTTTCTTACTTTTGAGCAGCTCCAACGTCCCCGCCTCAAAACCGGGAGCCATCAACACTTCGCAAAAAAGTGTATTGATCTTTTCGGCCGTGGCCATGTCCACAGGCATATTGCAAACCAACACCCCGCCAAAGGCCGACACCGGATCGCCTGCCAGAGCATCGCTATACGCTTGGCTCAATGTGGCGCGAGTGGCCACCCCACAAGCGTTGTTGTGTTTGATGATGGCAAAGGTGGGCTCGTTGTGTGCAAATTCGCCAATCAAAGAGAGCGCGGCATTGATGTCGAGCAAATTGTTGTACGAAATTTCTTTGCCATGCAAGTGGTCGAAAATTTTCGACAAATCGCCCTCAAAATGTGCTTGCTGGTGAGGGTTCTCGCCATAACGAAGGTGAGCAATCCCCGAAAAATAACCACGAATCACCTCGTCATAATGCGCGGTAACCCGGAATGCTTTGGCCGCATATGCCCTACGTTGCTCAAATGAGGTGAATCCGTCTTGATCTTTGAGCATCTTAGTCAAGCCGGCATAGTCTGCCTTGTCGGCCACAACAATCACGTCGGCATGGTTTTTAGCTGCTGCGCGTATCATCGAAGGGCCTCCAACGTCGATTTTCTCGATAATGGCCGCGTCATCGGCCCCACTTTTAAGGGTCTCTTCAAAGGGGTACAAATCCACCACCACAAGATCAATATCGGGAATGCCATATTGTTGTGCTTGTTGGCAATCATCGTTGTTTTCACGACGATAGAGGATACCTCCAAAAACTTTTGGGTGCAAAGTTTTCACCCTGCCACCAAAAATCGAGGGGTGCGCCGTCAGACTCTCAACCGGTGTAACAGATATGCCCAGCGACTCGATAAAGGTCTGAGTACCACCGGTTGAATAAATTACAATTGATTGACGATCCAATTCGCGGACAAGCTCCTGTAAACCGTCCTTATAAAAAACAGAAATTAATGCTCCTTTTACCTTTTTCATAATTTAACTATATATTAAAAAGCAAAGGTAGTTATTTATTAGAAATTTTCAGTAATTTTTAATAATTTTGTGCCTATGAATTTTCAAGAAGCACTATTATTATACAACACAGCGCCGCTAGTGGATTTAATGGCCACCGCTCACGCTTTGCGCCTTACGCAACCAACAATCAAGGCGCCAATAGTCACATGGCAGATCGATCGCAACATCAACACAACCAATGTTTGCGTTGGGGGTTGTAAGTTTTGCGCCTTTCACTGTCGACTGGCCCAACGTGATAAAGCTTATGTGACCACGATGGAGGAATATCGCACCAAAATCGCCCAAACCATTAGCCTTGGCGGCGACCAAATACTGCTGCAAGGGGGGATGAACCCCGAATTGAAGCTAGATTATTACGAACATCTTTTTGCTACTCTGCGAGCTGAATTTCCGAGCATTAAGCTTCACGCCTTGGGGCCTGCCGAGGTGCAGTTCCTAGCGCGTGGTGCGCGACTGAGCGTACGCGAGACCTTACAGCGTTTGATGGCCGCCGGCATGGCTTCCCTGCCCGGAGCCGGGGCCGAGATTTTGGATAACGATTGGCGCAAGACTTTTTCGCCGGGCAAATGTTCGGCCACCGAGTGGATACAAGTGATGCAGACGGCGCATCAAATGGGTTTGCTCAGTTCGGCCACCATGATGTATGGCTATCATGACACGCCTAGTTTGCGCATCAAGCATCTTTTTGCCATTCGTGACTTGCAGGCTTCCACGGGTGGTTTTCGGGCTTTTATCGCTTGGCCATATCAGGGCCCTGAGGCTCATTCAACGATGAGTGATTATTTGCGTATGGTGGCCATCGCGCGTATTGTTTTAGATAACGTGCCCAACATTCAGGCGTCGTGGCTCACTGTTGGTCGGTCGGCGGCTCAAATGGCTTTGCATGGAGGGGCGAATGACATGGGGTCGATAATGATCGAAGAGAATGTAGTTCGTTCGGCCGGTTCCACCAACACCATTGATGCAAGTGGCATTCAGCGTACTATTGTGGAGGCTGGTTTCGAGCCTGCTTTGCGCGATCAGGCCTATAATTTGCTTTAATTCCTCTTTTGGGTGATACGCGATGTGTGATTCGCATATCACTATTTCAAGCCTATCACACGCTTAATTTCGCTTAACTTGTTGAGAGCCTCCAAAGGAGTCAAACTATCCAAGTCGAGCCCCATAATCTTATCCCTAACTGCCAACAAGGTAGGGTCGTCCATCTGAAAAAAACTCATTTGCATGGCCGGCAAACCCTCGCTCGGCTTAGGCAACGAAGCAGATAAATCATTATGCCCATCGCTACGCTTGCTCTCCAAAGCGGCCAAAACGCTCTCGGCCCTTGCAATAACGGCCGACGGCATACCGGCCATCTTTGCCACATGAATACCGAAAGAGTGCTCGCTCGAACCACGCACCAAAGTACGCAAAAAAACAACACGACGATCGACCTCACGAACCGAAACATTATAATTCTTAATCCTCGCAAATTGCGCCTCCATCTCGCCCAATTCGTGGTAGTGAGTAGCAAAAAGAACCTTGGCCTTACTCTTTTGGTGCAACCACTCCACGATGGCCCACGCGATAGATATACCATCGTAAGTGCTAGTCCCGCGACCTATTTCGTCGAGCAAAACCAACGAACGATCGCTGATGTTGTTCAAAATATTGGCCGCCTCCAACATCTCGACCATAAAGGTCGATTCGCCACTCGTTATGTTGTCTGACGCCCCAACGCGTGTGAAAATTCGATCCAGCATCGACAAATGTGCCTTGGAAGCGGCGACGAAACTGCCAGCTTGCGCCATAATGGCAGCCAAAGCCACCGAACGCAACAAAGCCGATTTACCCGCCATGTTAGGCCCCGTGATCATAATTATCTGCTGATCACTGTCGTCTAGATGAATGTCGTTGGGAATGTATGGCTCGCCGAGCGGCAAACGACGCTCGATCACAGGGTGACGCAAAGCCTTGATGTCCAACACACCACCCTTCTCCTCTAATTCGGCACGACAATAATTGTGCTCGATGGCCGAAAGTGCAAAACCGAGCAACGTATCCAAACGAGCCACGGCAGCCGATGATGCTTTGAGCTGCGCCACGTAGGGCAAAAGCCACTCCACCAATTGTCCGTAAATTTGATTTTCTATTTCCGCTATTTTGCTCTCGGCACCCAAGATTTTTTCTTCGTACTCTTTGAGTTCCTCGGTAATATAGCGTTCGGCGTTCACGAGCGTCTGTTTGCGGATCCATTCGTTTGGCACTTTGTCGCGGTGAGCGTTGCGCACTTCGATATAGTAACCAAAAACGTTGTTGAAACTAATTTTGAGCGACGAAATCCCTGTACGTTCGGCCTCGCGTTTTTGAATTTCTTGCAAGAAATCTTTCCCTCCCGTGCTGATGCGCCGCAATTGGTCAAGATCCGCATCGACCCCCGAAGCGATCACCGCCCCCCGCCCGAGAGTTACCGCAGGTTCGGGCAACAAGATGGCGCAAATATGTTCACGCACCGCAGTATTCAATGCGATTTGGTCGCCTATTTCGTTCAACTTCGGGCACTGAGCCCCCAGAGCCAAAGCACGCAAAGAGTCCATAAAACCAATCGAACGAGCGAGCGAAGCCACCTCGCGAGGAGTGGAACGAAAAGCCGAAACCTTGGCCACCACACGCTCCGGATCGCCAACCGAATGAAGGCTCTCGGTCAGCTCGCCTCGCAAATCGGGATTGAGTATCAAAAACTCCACCACATCGCCCCGCGCCGAAGCAACGGCAGCCGAACGCAAAGGAAGCGACAACCAACGACGCAACATGCGCGCCCCCATTGGGCTCGCCGTACGATCCAAAATGTCGACAAGCGCCGTGCCTCCTTGGTTCAAAGGGTGAAAAATTTCGAGGTTACGGATCGAATAACGATCCAGCCACACAAATTTATCTTCGTCGAGGCGCGAAATTTGAGTGACATGCCCCAATGCGGTATGCTTTGTGAAATCCAGATAATAGAGCGTCGCACCGGCCGCCATAATACCAAGTGGCATATTTTCGATGCCAAAACCTTTGAGCGAGACAACAGAAAATTGTTTCAACAACTTTTCGCGATTGTTGTCCTCCACCCACGCCCATTCATCGAGTCGATAGGTGTAAAGATCTGACCCAAAGGCCTCTATGAAAAGATCTTTCTGTGGCCCTCGATAGAGCACCTCCTTGGGCGCGAGGTTGCTGATCAATTTGGCTATAAAATTCACCTCGCCTTCGGCCACAAAAAACTCACCCGTCGACACATCGATAAACGAAGCACCGACAACCTCTTTCTGGCCAAAGGTGACAGCACACAAGAAACTATTCTCTTTGTGCGATAGTATATTGTCGTTGTAGCTCACTGCCGGTGTAACGAGTTCGGTCACCCCTCGGCGCACGATTCCTTTGGCTGTTTTGGGATCTTCGAGCTGCTCGCAAATGGCCACTCGACAGCCAACGGCCACCAATTTGTCCAAATAATTGTCGATAGCATGGTAGGGGAAACCGGCCATCGGAATATCACCAGCCGCACCATTGGCTCGACGAGTGAGAGTGATACCCAGTATATCGCTCGCCCGAAGAGCGTCGTCGCCATAGGTTTCATAAAAATCACCAGCGCGAAAAAGAAGCATCGCATCGGGATATTCTGCCTTTATGCCGTAATATTGTTTCATGAGCGGAGTAACGGCATAGCGTTCGCTCTCTTTGCTTTGATTGGCCATTATACTCTATTTTGCTCTTTATCTATTTCATAACTCATACCTTGGAAGGTCACCCAGGCGTAGTCGTACTCATCGAACGAGGTCGCGTTTTCGTATTGCGGCTCAATCACTTGCCGATCCTCCATATCCACATAGCCAAACAAACCATCGCGCTCCACAAGCAACAACCCTCGCGAAAATTCAGCCACCCAATCCCAACGAGGCTCGACAACAACCCCGCCCAAACGATCCACCACACCACACAAACTTTCATACTCCACATAACAGAGGTGCGATCCGTCGTAGCTCACCTCTTCGTATTTGGTGTCGATGATCACCTTGCCCTTGATGTCGATCAGGCCACAATACCCTCCACGCTCCACCACGGCACGCCCCTCCGAAAAATCCTCTACTCGATCGTATATCGGGTCGATCACCATTCGCCCCAAAGCATCGGCAAAGCCCCATAAGCCATTACGCTCTATGGCACATCGATTCTCGCACTCTTTGCTCGGAGCACCCGACGGCGCCCGATTGGAAGAAGGCGAAAAAGGCTCACCCAACCACAAATCATAATACTCCACACCCCCATCGCCTGGCACAAGTAATTCGTTCTTCAAACATTCACCAACCGCCACATTCCCCTCGGCCGGCTGCACCGAACGAATCCTCAGACGCACCGTGCGCTCCACACCCTCAACACGAATGGCAACCGTCACACTGTGGCGCGAGGAACGAAAAATCACCTCGCCATGCTTGTCACGCATCAGCTCCACACGCAGCAAGGTCTGGAAATTCCGAGGATTTTCCATCGCGGCAATATACATTGAGATAGTAGGATATGTCATTTATGTAATGTAATAGTTGAGCTACCGATATTCATCACCCTTATCAATTCATTCACCCCCGCATTATAGGCCATCGCACGCATCGAGGGCGAATGTTTGGTGGGCAGTTGATCCGACAATTCGAGGCGATAACTATCCGGCATAATGCTCGATAGATAGAACAGCAGGCGCGCTTCTTGTGGCAGATCGTCCGTGCGGTCGGGGAAGCTCACTTGGCGATCGCTGGAGCTCGAAATATGAACATTAAAAATTATCGGTTCGCCATCGGCTGTCCCGTGGCCACGTATTCTATCGACCAGTTCACGCAACGAAGCATCGGTGGCATCGGTTGGTTCGCCGTCTGTGATGTTGATAATGGTGGGCGGGAAACCTTCGAGCGAGGATTGGTCGGCTCGCCAAGCAAGCAAAATTTCGAGCACACGACCAAAGGCGGCATACATTGGCGTCTTGCCCTCGGCATACGGATCAATCCACACCTTGTACGAAGAATGAATGGTAAGCCGGGCTCCGCTAGCGGTGGTGCAGGTGTTCTGTACCACACGTTTTGACTTGACCAACCACGCCAATTGCGCCGGCGAGAGTAAACGCGCATCTTCGGGCAACAAAGAGTAGACCCCACGCCCCGAATAACCAATCACCGCAATGTCAAAATAATGACGCCACATATTTCCGTCGCGACAACGCGCCACAAGCTCCGTTATTGTGTTGTTACACACATCGGCCACCATTTGAGCCTTGGTCTTTTCGCCACATGGGGCGTATGGCTCGTTCATCGACCCACTTTGGTCGATCATCAGTATAAAAAGCGCACGTGCTGTCTCTGTTATTTGTGCTGTATGCGACATTTGTCGTGATATTTTGGTTCTATTTATAACATTCTAAAACTCCAAAATTACTGCTTTTTATCGAAATTTGCAACACTGACAAAATGGCAGTCGAGCCTCCTTTGGCATAATTTTTGTGAAAACTATGTTTTTCGAGAAATTATAAATAATTATATATCAAAAACAGCATGAAAAAAGGTAACATTGGGGTCACAAGCGAAAACATATTCCCCATTATCAAAAAATTCCTCTATTCCGATCACGAAATCTTCTTGCGCGAGATTGTCAGCAACGCGGTCGATGCGACAACAAAACTCAAAGCCTTGACCTCTCGCGGCCTGGCAACAGAAGACAAAAGCGAAAACAAAGTCACCGTAACACTCGACAGCGAGAATAAAACTATCACCATTTCTGATTCGGGGATCGGTATGAATGCCGAACAAGTGGAACGCTATATCAACCAAATCGCATTTTCGGGAGCCGAAGAATTTTTGGACAAATACAAAGATACAACCGGCATTATAGGCCATTTTGGGCTGGGCTTCTACTCAGCTTTCTTGGTGTCTAGTTCGGTGGAGATTATTTCGCAGTCCTACTTGCCCGATTCTGTAGCCGTACACTGGACTTGCGACGGTTCGCCAAAATACACCCTGCAAGACACCACGCGCCCATCGGGCCCCGGAACAGACATCATACTCCACATAGACGACGAAAACACAGAGTACACCACCAAAGAGAGAATCGAAGGACTGCTCACCAAATATTGTCGTTTTCTACCCGTGCCTATCGAATTTGACGGCCACCAAATCAACGACACCACTCCCTTGTGGACAGTCAAACCAGCCGAAATCACCGACCAACAATACACCGAGTTCTACCACACGCTCTACCCTATGGCCGAAGAACCGCTATTCCATATTCACCTGAATGTTGACTATCCGTTCAATCTGACCGGGATTTTGTATTTCCCGCGCCTGAAAAACAATTTCGAGGTACAGAAAAACAAAATACAGCTCTATTGCAATCAGGTCTACGTCACCGATTCGGTGGAGGGTATTGTGCCCGAATTTCTAACACTGCTTCATGGTGTGCTTGATTCGCCCGACATTCCGCTCAACGTTTCGCGTTCATACCTGCAAAGCGACGGCAATGTTAAGAAAATATCGACCCACATCACCAAAAAAGTGGCCGATCGTTTGGCCGATATCTTCAAAAACCAACGCGCCGACTACGAAATGAATTGGGACGAATTGAAGCTCTTTATTCAATATGGTGTGGTGAGCAACGAGAAATTCGGCGATCGAGCAACAGAATTTTCGTTACTCAAAAACACGGAGGGCAAATATTTCTCGTTAGAGGATTACGCGGCTTCGATCAAAGAGACGCAGACCGACAAAAACGGCAAGATTATTCACCTATACACTCCCGACCCGGTGGCGCAAGATTCATTTATACAAGCAGCCAAGGCTAAGGGTTACGATGTGTTGGTGATGGACTCGCCGCTCGAGGCTCACTGGATCGGCTTTTTGGAGCACAAACACACCGATTGGAGCTTTGTGCGTGTGGATAGCGCGCCGATGGACACGTTGATTGCCAAGGAGAAGGAGGAGCCAATGGCTCTGAGCGAAGATCAACAGAAGGAGATCGAAAAACTATTTCAGGAGGTACTTCCTAAGCAGGAAGATAAAGTGAAATACACGGTCAAAGTTTCGGCCATGGCTCCCGATAGTGCACCGATGGTGATCACGCAAGATGAGTTTATGCGTCGTATGAAGGACATGAGTCGTGTTGGTGGTGGCGGTGGTATGAATTTTTATGGTGAGATTCCCGATTCGTATTCGGTTGTGGTGAATGGCAATCACTCATTGATTGAAGATTTGTTGGGTAAGGAGTCTACTGAGCAATCGGGCACGGCACAGAAGTTGATTGAGTTGTCGCTTTTGCAGGCGGGGTTACTTCGTGGTGAGGCTTTGACAAGGTTCATCGCTACGTCTATTGAGAAGTTGTAATTTAATTTTTCGGCCTAGCGATCGAGCGTCGCTGTTTTGGCTAAGATAATTTTGGCTGAGAAAAACGCAGCTTTTAAGAATAGTTCAGAAAAACGCAGCTTTCAAGAACAGTTAGGAAAAACGCAGTTTTCAAGAACCAGTTAAGAAAAAACAACGTTTTCAAGAACAGTTAAGAAAA
>JAVWYC010000002.1:0-11516 GCA_036661755.1 Mucinivorans sp.
TGTCGAATCGTGACTTTTGAAAAAGTCACCCAAAACTTTTCTTGAAAAACTTCGTTTTTCTTAACTGCTCTTGAAAACTTCGTTTTTCTGAATCGGCTCCGATCCAAGTGATTCCGTTTCTTTCTTAACCGCTCTTGAAAACGTCGTTTTTCTCAGCCGCACTTACCGGAAAATCGCTAAAACTTCCAAGCCAAAGTCAAAGCCCCACTCAATGCCGTACCATTATCCTCCCTTGAAACCTCACGAAGCATAGTGATAGTGCTGAAATTGACACGCGCATCAATCACTAAACCAAAATGACACGTGTACGAAATACCAACAGGTATAACCAAATCAACCTTGCGCAACATGCCCGGCATCGAAACAATCTCATTAGCATCAGATAATTTGCTCGACACCAAAAAACTAGGCTGAATGCCAGTCTTCAACGCCAATCCCTCGACTACATAAAAATTGGCCAACAAAGGCACACTCACATAATCACCCTCAACAACAAGATCATTGTTCCCCACCATCTTGGCTCCCTGCTGAGAATAAAGTATCTCGGCGCTAGGAGCAAACCAATCGTTTACCGCGTATTCTGTGAAAATACCCCCCACAAAACCAGCTACCGAAGTGATGTTGTCTTCAGTGGTAGGCAAAACCGTAGACCACAATACCCCCGCCTTGATCCCAAAACACCACGGGCTGCCGGTTATCGAAGAAGAGAAAGGACGAGCCACCGAAGTGGCGGTCATAGCCAAGAAAAATGCCACAAGAACGATACGTTGTATTTTCATAATCTTTAATAAAATAAATTTCTTACGCAAAAATACAACTTTTATGCTGAATAATACGTTGTTTCAACAAATTATTTTCATCTTTCTCGATTAATTAAACTAAAATGGTGATTTTTATTGCTCCATTTGGCGTAAACGGTCGATCGCGAAGCCTTGCTGCTCGATTTGGGCGCAAATGGATTGATAGAGCGTCTGTGGAATCTTTGGTTCGCGAGCCAAAATCCACAACGTGCGGCGCTTGGGGTCGGACACCACGGCCCACGAATAATTGTCACTCAAACCAATAACCCAATAGGGAGCGTAGAATGGGCCGAAGAAACTCACCCGGAGCTTGGAGTTTGTTTGGTGATCAACTATTTTGGCGCGTCCGCGAGCCACGTGCACCTTGCCTTTTCGTGTGCCTTGGTTGACTACTTGTACTGTGCCATCGGCCATCAAGGTGTAGTCGGCCGTCACGTGAGTCATGCCTCGTTCAAAATACATGGGGTAGGAGGCGATCTCGTACCAACGGCCTGCGTATTGCGTAAGGTCTAGCGATGGCACTGCGTGCAAGGTGTTGTTTGTCATGGCTTTTTGTTTTTAATGTGTCTTTCTTTTTGTGGCCGGTTTGATTATCAGGCGCAACGATTGGTCGAAAGTGATGTAATTCCAAAACCAAGTGAAAAAAGTCTGAATCTTGTTGCGAGTGCCAAGAATAGAGAGTAAATGCACCAAAAGCCACGTCACCCAAGCCGTAAAACCGGCCCAATGCCAAGGGCCAATATCGACAACCGCCTGCCCGCGCCCGATGGTGGCCATCGAGCCTTTGCTGTGATATACAAATGGCGTGAGTGTTCGGTGGTGGGTCATGTTTTGTATGTTGTGCGCCAGGTTGCGAGCCTGAGCGATTGCTACGGGAGCCACTTGTGGGTGCCCTGTGGGGAGATTTTCGTCGCTTGCGAGCGCGGCATCGCCCAGCACAAAGACGCCGCCGGTTCCCGATATTTGGTTGTATTGGTCTACTTTAATTCGCCCTGAGCGCGCGTAGAGCGAAGGGTCGAGCCCCGGGATTGGTGAGACCCTCACTCCGCTAACCCAGATAAGGGTGGAGGTTGCAATTTTCGTACCATCGTGCATCACCACCTGCCCATCGATATAGTCACTCACCGTGCAATTGGTGTGCACCTGAACCCCCATTGAAGTGAGTGCCGCAAGAGCTTTTTTTGATGAATTTTCGTGCATCGTGCCCAGTACTTTGGCCGAACTTTCGATCAGCATAATATTTAGTGGTGTGTGTCGTAATTCCGGGTAATCTTTATCGATCACATAGCGTCGCATATCGGCTATTGCGCCCGCAATTTCGACGCCCGTTGCCCCGCCTCCCACCACCACTATTGTGCGCAGCGCTTGGTTGTTTGGTTCGACGGTGGCTCGTTCTAAGGTTCGCAGAATATGGTTACGCAGGGCGATAGCCTCGCTCACCGTTTTCATTGGTAGGGCTGCATTTTCGATACGTTCCATGCCATAAAAATTGGTGGTAGTCCCGGTGGCGATCACCAAATAATCGTAGTCGATCACCCCAATCGAGGTGACAATACGTTGCTTGTCGCTTTCCACTTGTTGCAGATCGCAGAGGCGGAAGTGAAAATTAGAGGCGCTTTGAAAATTTTTGCGCACGGGGAATGCGATGGCGCTTGGTTCGAGCCCCGAAGTAGCCACTTGATAGATCAGAGGTTGGAATTGATGATAATTTTCGCGATCAATCATAACGATCTGAAAATCAGTGTTTTTGAGTTCGTTAGCCAGCGCCAGACCAGCGAAGCCGGCTCCGACAATGACAACTCGTTTTTGGGAGGTGTGTGGAATATTTGCGTTCATTTTTGTTTTATAAAGGTGGTGTTTGAATTATTTTTTTTATCTTTACGCTTTCAACATAAATTATTATTGCTATGGACAAAAAAATATTTGATTTGATAGATCAAGAGCGCGTTCGTCAGACTTCCGGTTTGGAGCTAATTGCGTCAGAAAACTATGTGAGTGACTCTGTTATGCAGGCTCAGGGTTCAATTCTTACCAACAAATATGCCGAGGGTTATCCATCGGCGCGTTATTATGGTGGTTGTGCGGTGGTCGACAAAGTGGAACAAGAGGCCATTGATCGTTTGTGTGAACTCTATGGTGCCGAATTTGCCAACGTGCAGCCGCATTCCGGTGCTAGTGCAAATTTAGCAATTTTTATGACAGTTATGCGTCCCGGTGATACTTTTTTAGGTCTGGATTTGGCTCATGGTGGTCACTTGACACACGGTTCGCCGGTGAATTTCTCGGGTTTGCTCTATCGTCCAATCGGTTACCAAGTAGACCAGCAGAGCGGGCGCATTGATTACGACCAAATGGAGCGTTTGGCAGTGGAGCATAAGCCGCGCATGATTATTGGCGGTGCATCGGCCTATTCGCGCGAGTGGGACTACAAGCGTATGCGTGAAATTGCCGACAAAGTGGGGGCGATTCTTTGGGTCGATATGGCTCATACGGCAGGTCTAGTGGCGGCTGGTTTGCTCGAAAACCCGGTCAAATGGGCGCATGTGGTTAGTTCGACCACTCATAAAACATTGCGTGGCCCTCGTGGTGGTGTGATTTTGGTGGGCAAGGATTTCGATAATCCATGGGGTGTGAAAACGCCAAAGGGCGAGATCAAAAAGTTCTCGGCCATGATCAATTCGGCTGTCTTCCCCGGTGTTCAAGGTGGGCCGTTGGAGCACGTGATTGCAGCTAAGGCCGTTGCTTTTGGCGAGGCTTTGCAACCACAATATAAAGAGTACCAAAAACAGGTGATCAAAAATGCAGCCGTGATGGCACAGGCATTTGTGGCCAAGGGCTATAAAATTATTTCCGGAGGGACAGATAATCACTTGATGTTGATTGATTTGCGTTCTAAATTCCCGGAGCTTAGCGGCAAAAAGGCCGAACGAGCTTTGGTTGAAGCCGACATTACAACCAATAAAAACATGGTGCCTTTCGACAGTCGTTCGCCGTTCTTGACTTCCGGTATTCGGGTCGGTACGCCGGCCGTCACCACGCGTGGTCTGAAAGAAAATGATATGCCGTGGATTGTAGAAATGATAGATCGTGTGCTCAATGCGCCCGAAGATGAATCGGTTATTGCATCGGTCAAGCAAGAAGTATCGACAAAGATGAGTAAATACCCGCTTTTTGCGTGGTAAACCTTTTTTGTGAAATCAAGGTGGAATTTGTATCTGTGGCACGCTAGGGAATAGTGCCCGCCACGGCAATTTATTCTCCGCTAGATTTCGGATCATAAAAGCCTCGCTTACTTTTAATTAAGCTCCGCTTTGGCGGGGTAAAGTTCGCTTGGAAGAATTACCAGAGAAGCCCCTCACCCCTTAGGGATTAGGATCGAAAATTATTACATTAAAAAATCAGAATAGATGAAAAAAATCGTAATGGTAGCTCTTGCCGCTTTGGCAATAGGTTGCTCGCCCAAGATCGAAATGAAGCCATACAATGCCGGCATCAATGTGATTCCTGTTCCTCGGACATTGTCGGTTAGGGATTCGACCTACTTTACTGTAACGGCCAACACGGTGATTGTGGCTACGAGTGCCGATTTTGCAAATCCGGCGGCCTATTTGGCTGCTAAGATTAAGGCTTCGACCGGTTATGATCTGAAAATCACCGAGGCAGCTCCTGCGACTAACTTTATCGCCTTGCAGCTCAACACCCGAGTGGCGGTGGGGGCCGAGGGCTATACCCTCAGCTCATCGAACGAAAATGTGATAATCGAGTCGCGTACGCCACAAGGTGCGTTCTATGGCGTGCAAACGCTTTTGCAACTCTTGCCGGCCGAGATCGAAAGTCCAAAGGTGATCCGTAGTGTGGCTTGGACTTTGCCATCGGTCGATGTGGTGGACGAACCACGCTTTGCCTATCGTGGACTGATGATGGACGTTGTGCGTCACTTTGTGGACGTCGACTTTATCAAAAAACAACTCGATGTGTTGGCGATGTTCAAGATCAACCGCTTCCATTGGCATTTGACCGACGACCAAGGGTGGCGCATCGAAATCAAAAAATATCCAAAATTGACCACCCTAGGCTCGATGCGTACCGAAGGCGACGGATCAATCTATGGCCCATTCTTTTATACACAAGATCAAATAAAAGAAGTAGTAGCCTATGCCTCTGAGCGTTATATTGACGTCATTCCGGAAATCGAGCTTCCGGGTCACGGTCTGGCCGCATTGACAGCCTATCCCGAATATGCTTGCCTCGAGGGCAACTACACTCCTCGTATTATATGGGGTGTGGAGGAAGATGTTTTCTGTGTTGGTAAGGAGGAGTCTTTCAAATTTTGGCAAGACGTGTTGGACGAAGTTGTGACACTTTTCCCAAGTCAATATATCCATATCGGAGCCGACGAATGCCCTAAATTACGGTGGAAAGAGTGTGCCAAATGTCAGGCACGCGCTCGCGAATTGGGTCTGAAAGAAAATACCCAAACAATAGGCGATCGCCAGGTGCATCATTCGGTAGAAGAGCAACTTCAATCATATGCCGTTGGGCGTATGGGTCAATATATAGCCTCGAAAGGTAAACAAATGATCGGCTGGGACGAAATCTTGGAAGGCGGCTTGGCACAGGGCGCTGTGGTGATGAGTTGGCGCGGCACACAAGGCGGAATCGACGCTGCCACACAAGGACACGAAGTGATTATGACCCCGGGCTCGGGCGGTATGTATATCGACACCTACCAAGGCGCTGTGGAGGTTGAACCAGTGACAATTGGCGGTTATGCTCCGCTCGAAAAAACATACTCTTACGAACCGGTGCCGGCCGAACTAGACTCGACCAAGGCTCATTTTATAATGGGTGCGCAAACTAACATGTGGAGCGAATATCTCTTGTCGGCCGATTTGTATGAATATATGATCTATCCTCGCGTTTTGGCTTTGGCTGAATTGACGTGGTCGCCGGCTTCAAAGAAAGATTTCGTCGATTTTTCGCGTCGAATCAATAACGCCTACGTGCGCTTGGATTACCACAACATTGGCTACCATATTCCTCAACCCGAAGGCGTGTTGACCAAAAACGTAGTCTTTACAGGCGATACGGTGAGCTTGGCCTTCAACAATACACGCAACTATCCGATGGTCTACACCACCGATGGTAGCCAAGTGACAGCCCGATCGACACAATACACCGGGCCGATTGTGATGAAAGAAAATGGTGTGGTGAAGATCGCAACGCTCTTGCAAAGTGGCAAGCTGAGCGTGCCGCGCACCATTGTCGTGGAGCGTGAGAGTTTGGCTCCGGCCGTGAATCCCGACTCTTCGGCCATGAAAAATAAACCGGGGCAAACAATTCGTGCCCGTGTGGCCAAAGGTCTGTTCCCCAATCCAAAAGAGTATGCCAATGCTCAGTGGAGCAAAGATACGCTTTTGAGTAGTTTCCAAGGCATTGATTTCGACTACAAAGCGCCGTCTTTGGCCGTTTATGAAGGCTACGTAAACTTGCCCGAAGATGGGGTCTACACCTTCACCACCGATATGAATGAGCTCTTTATCGATGGCGTGCGATTGATCGACAATAATTCGGTGGCGAGCCGTCACAACAATCAAAAAGTACAAAAAGCACTTGCCGCAGGTAAGCATGCCTATAAATTGGTGATGAATAATATGGTGCAAAACGGTTGGCCTCAATCGTGGAATGTAGTTGGCTTTGCTTATCGTTTGCCTTCGGGTGGAGATTTCTTGATGGCCGACCCTTCAATTATTTCTTACTAGGATATTTGAGTAAAATAGCTATCTTTGCCTCTTGGTATGTCAGATAATATGGAGAATACGGCGCGTCATGTGGCGCTCATAATGGACGGCAATGGCCGGTGGGCCAAGGCTCACGGCTATGGTCGTCTGCGTGGCCACCAAGAGGGGGTTAATTCGCTGCGCGATGTAGTTCGCACGGCGGCCGACAGTGGGGTGGAGTATTTGACGGTCTATGCCTTTTCGGTGGAGAACTGGGGGCGCCCGGCTCAGGAGGTGCAAGGCTTGATGGAACTTTTGGCCACCACCATTGTGGCCGAGGCCGAGCCCTTGGCCGAGCAAGGGGTGCGCCTAAGTTTTATTGGCGAGCAAACTGAGTTGCCGCTGGATTTGCAACAGAAAATGTTGGCCGTTTCGCAGATCGTGATCCGCAACATTAGGTTGCAATTGGTGGTGGCGCTCAATTATGGTGCGCGAGAAGACATAGTGCGTGCTGTGCGCGAGATTGTCGACCAAGGGGTGAGCCAGGTTACCTATCAAACCGTGGCAGCGCATTTGTCTACACACGATATGCCCGAAGTGGACTTGCTCATTCGCACCAGTGGCGAGCAAAGGTTGAGTAACTTTTTGTTGTGGGAATTGTCCTACTCCGAGATTTATTTTACTGATATTTTGTGGCCGGATTTTCGTGGCGCGCAGTTCACCGAGGCTTTGCAATGGTTTGCCGGGCGTGAGCGCCGCTTCGGAAAGTTGTAAGTCGTAGGCCTTGCCGAAAGTATGATAAATAGAGAGTATAATATAATAGGTATAGAGAGAAAAATAGAGAGCGTAATATAAAAATAGTTTTATGCGAAATTTAATTTTAGTGTCGGTGGTTTTGTGGTTTAGCTCATTGATGGGTTACGCTGCTGTGTCTGATAGCATAGCTATGGCGGCGGCGCACGAGAAAGATAGTATAGCCCAGCTAAGGATTGCCGATAGTATAGCCCTTGATAGGGCTTCGAGTTTGCAACGTCTTGACTTCACTCTTCCGGGCAAGACCTATATCATTCGTAATTTGGCGGCCATTGGCCTGACCTCCATCAATGCCGAGTTGCTTATTTCCACCACCGGTTTGGCTGTTGGCGACTCGATTGTCATTCCGGGCGAGGTGCTCTCTGACGCCACGCGTCGATTGTGGGATCAACGAAATTTTTCTGACGTCAAGGTGTCTACTGATTTTCGTGGTGATTCTGTTGATATTACATTTTATTTGAGCGAACGCACCCGTGTTCGTGCTTGGAATTTTGAAGGCGTGAACACATCCGACAAAAAAGAGCTTACCGAAAATAAATTGAAATTACGTCGTTCGGGTGAATTATCGCAATATCAAATAACAAATAGTTTAGATAAAATACGTGAATATTACAACGAAAAAGGTTTTCGTAATGCCGATATTTCGTATCGTGTGGAGCCGGACACTCTCTATCAACAGTCAAACTATGTGTTGGTGACCTTTGTTGTGGATCGCAAAAAGCGTGTGCGTATTGGCGAAATAAAAATTGAAGGAGCCAACAATCTTCAAGCCAAAAAAATCGCCAAAGCGATGGAAAAAACCAAAAAAGTTAGTATTAACTTCTTTGCCGACACAAAATTCAAAGACGCCGATTTCCCGGAAGATCTGAAAAAAATCACAGCCTATTGCCGCTCAAAAGGTTATCGCGACGCTTCGATTGTGGCCGATTCGACCTATCAGATCAACGAAAAACGGATGGGAGTGTGGATCAAAATTAATGAAGGACGCAAATATTACTATCGCAATATTACGTGGATTGGCAATGCAAAAGTGCCAACAGAATACCTTAATTTGATGCTCCAACTCAAAAAAGGAGACACCTATGACAGCGAAACGATGGGTCACCGCTTGGGCTCGATCCAAGGCAAACCGGGCGAACAGTCGGTTCAAAGCTTATATACCGATGATGGTTACTTGGCCTTCCGTATCGAACCGATGGAAACCGTGGTTGGCGATTCGGTTGATGTTGAGGTGCGTATTATCGAGGGGAAACAATTTACCATCAAAAACATTACCTTCGAGGGTAATACAAGAACCAACGACCACGTGATCCGTCGCGAATTGAGCACCCGTCCCGGCGACTTGTATAGCCAAACACTGCTCATGCAGTCCTACCAACGCTTGGCGCAAATGGGGCAATTCGACCCAACGAGTTTCTCGGCGCCTAACGTGCAGCCCGACTATTCGGCCGAAACGGTCGATATCGGATATTCGCTGAAAGAGGTTTCTAACGACCAATTCGAGCTCTCTGGTGGTTGGGGTGGAGGTATGTTTGTGGCCTCGGTGGGGATTAATTTCACCAACATTTCGTTGCGCAAATTTTTCGATCGTAAGGCTTGGCGCCCTTATCCGGCGGGCGATAACCAAACGATATCGATCAAGGTGCAATCCAACGGTACGTACTATCAAGCGGCTTCGATTGGCTTCACCGAACCTTGGCTTGGTGGGCGCACGCCAACCTCGTTGAGCGTGAATTTCTATACCTCGCGTGAAAGTAATGCCTACTACTTGGGCAAAAAAGCAACGGCTTATTTCGGAACCATCGGTGGATCGGTGAGCTTGGGCAAACGACTCAACTGGCCCGACCCTTACTTTATGATGTCGGCCGGTGTGTCGTGGCAAACCTATAATCTGCTCAATTGGGACTATTTCAAAATTCGTAACGGAAGTTCCAACACGTTGGCTCTCTCGCTTATGATTGGCCGTAACTCGATCGACGACCCTTATCAATACTCTTCGCGTGGTTCGGAAATCACGCTCTCGGTGAGCCTTACTCCGCCATATTCGGCATGGAATGGTAAAAATTATGCCGATAAAAAAATGTCGGACAACGAACGCTATCAATGGGTGGAGTATCATAAATGGAAATTTAATGCCAAGTGGTTTTTCCCACTCACGCGCGACAATAAATTGGTGCTGATGGCTCGTGCGCAATTTGGCTACTTGGGCTTCTACAACAAAGACAATCCATCGCCATTTGAAGGTTTCCAAATGGGGGGTGATGGTCTGTCGGGCTACAACCTTTATGGGGTAGAAACGGTGGGTCTGCGTGGTTACGAAAATGGTGCGTTGACTCCTTACGCCAATTCGGGTACGGGTGACTATGCTAGCATTTTCAGCAAATATACTGCCGAGATTCGTTACCCGATCGTGCGTAGCGAGGGGACGTTGGTCTATGCTCTGGCCTTTGCCGAGGCTGGTAACGCTTTTGCGCGACTCGACGAGTTCAAACCTTTTAACCTCAAACGTTCGGCAGGGGTCGGGCTTCGGATTTTCTTGCCTATTCTTGGTATGCTGGGTATCGATTGGGGGTATGGCTTCGATCCTGTGCCGGGCCAAACAAAGGCTAGCGGCAGTCAGTTCCACTTCTCGATGGGTATGCAGATGTAATGAAAGTTTATAGCTTTTGGGGGCTCTCTATATTTTGAGAGGCTGACTAATGTATTTTGTGGATAAAAGAGCAAATCGAAGCAATAAAATAAGAGATATAAACGCTAAAATAATAATAAGAACAATTAATAATTAACAAAAAACAACATGAAAACAGTAAAAATCCTTTTTGTAGCACTCTTTATGCTTGGCGCAAGCTCAGTTTTTGCTCAACAAAAATTTGCAGTTGTAGATGCTCAACAAATCATGATTTCGATGCCTGAATTTGACTCCGTTAAAGTTAAAATGGAAAAAATTCAACAAGATTTGATGGACGAAATGCAAGCTAACGAAAAAGAGTATACCAATAAAATTCAAGAGTACACAAAAAGCAAGGACAACTATTCGGAAGCTATCCGTGCTCAAAAAGAGAAAGAAATTCAATCTTTGATGACTCGTATCGAAGAGTTCCAACAAGTGGCTCAAAAAGAAGTGCAAGATCAAAACGAGAAATTGATGGCTCCCGTTCGCGAAAAACTAGTGAATGCTATTAAATCGGTGGGTAAAGCTAATGAATTTGTCTTTATTTTCGACAAAAATTCGGCACTCTATACTAGCGAAACTTTGGTGACCGATGCTACTACGATGGTTAAGACGCATCTCAATTTGAAATAGTGATGTCTTGGGTTGGTGTGGTGGATTCGGGTGTTGGGGGGCTTTCCGTTTGGAAAGAGCTGCGACAAGCGATGCCACATGAATCGTTGCTTTATTATGCAGATACGGCCTCGTGCCCCTATGGGGGTCGAGGCCGTGAGCAAATAATAGAACTATCACGTCGAGCGGTCGATGTGTTGCTAGCCAATGGCGCCAAAATCGTTGTTGTGGCGTGTAACACGATGACCGCAGCGGCCATTACAATCCTTAGAGCCGAAAATCCTACAATCCCCTTTGTGGGTATGGAACCAGCTGTCAAACAGGGGGTTCGCAATTCGAGAAGTGGGGTGGTGGGCATTTTGGCCACTCGGGCTACCCTTCGCGTGGGGAGCTGTATTTGAATACGAAAAGTCAATACGCAGCTTCGGTCGAAGTGATCGAAGTGGCCGGGGTTGGTTTGGTGGAAATGGTGGAGCAAAATCAGGTGAATAGCCCTCAGTGCGAAGCCTTGTTAAGAAAATATATCGATCCAATGGTTGAGCGTGGAGCCGACACTCTGGTGCTCGGTTGTACGCATTACCCTTTTTTGACGCCAGCCATTGAACGAATATATGGAAAAACTTTGCGGCTCGAAAATCCGGCTCCGGCCGTGGCAAAGAGAACGAAAAATATTTTGCAAGAAAAAGGCTTGTTGGCTAGTGAAAAAGCTGTGGCGCAATATAAATTTTTGACCAGCGGATCGGCAGATGATTTGGTGAGACTGGAAAATAGCGCGCACGCTTTAATGTAAAACATGGAAAAAGAGCGAGATCAATATATCGAAAAGTTGAAGGAGAAGGCCGCTGCACAACGACTTTCTGAGCAACGTATTGCCGCCGCTCGACGTCCATCGGCCTCTGG
>JAVWYC010000002.1:11526-29929 GCA_036661755.1 Mucinivorans sp.
AAGTTGAAGGAGAAGGCCGCTGCACAACGACTTTCTGAGCAACGTATTGCCGCCGCTCGACGTCCATCGGCCTCTGGCGCCAAGAGGTCGGTGAGCGATGCGTCGCCAAGAGCAAAAAACGCACCTGTGCGTGGCAAAAATGGTCGACAAGTGGTTGAAGATCCCTCGAAAGAGAGCACTCGGTTGGATAAAACACCCAAGCCCAGAGCCTCGGCCGGGCGTGTGGTTGTGGCGGAGGGTGAAGCTAAAAAACGCAAAGTGGGCGGTGAAAACACAGGGCAACCCATCGCCAGGCCAATGGCGAAGACTTCCAAAAACACCCCCAGCGCTCCAGCCACAGAACAGAGTGAAGCGCATATCTGGTGTAGTTTGTTCTTGATTTTCGTGGCCTTGTTCTTGGCCATGAGCACAATTTCGTATTTGATCTATTTTGAAGAAGATGAACATCTGGCCTATTTTGCACATCTGTTTGACTTCAAGGCTGTTGGTGCGCAAAATTGGGGAGGAAAGTTAGGCGCCATTATTGGGAATCTTTGCATTGGGCGAAGTTTTGGTGTGATGGGTATCGGGGTGGCTGTGTTGGTGATGATTTGGGCGATCAAGGTGCTCCGGGTTTCGACGCTTCGATTGCACAAGGCCACTCGTTCGACGTTGACGGTGATGCTTTTGGGCTCTGTTGTTTTGGGTCAGTTTGCGGGCTTTGATCCTTCGGTTTTCGGTAGCGGTTATGGTGGTGAGTTGGGTATTTATGTGGCCGAGTGGCTCGATGGGGTGATTGGTTATCAGGGCACGTCTCTGCTGCTAGTTGTTGGCGGTTTGGGTGTGCTCTATTTTATTAATAGTGGGTGGGTTAGGCGTTTGATGGTTTGGATCAATGCTAAGGTGGCGCACAACCGTTTGCAGCGAGCTGTGCGTGCGGCGGCTCAGAGGAAGCAAGATGAATGTTTGCGAGAACAAATGCTCTCGGCGGCTCGCGCCGAGGCGGCGCAGAGACAAGAACAGAGAGATCAACAATTGATGATCGAGGCGGCGCAAAGAACAGAAAATGAGGCGCTTGGCAACTTGGCAAAAGTTGCTTCGATAGGTATGGCCACCTCGGCTGTGGAGGCGCAAGGTGAAGAAATATCAAATCTAGTCGATCCAACCAACGTAGCGACCTCTGACGCGGCCCCTACTGACTTAACTTTACAAACCTCATCGCCACAAAGTGCCGAACAACTAATAGCGTCGGGCGAGCAGATAGAGCCAATCGCTCAGAATCCAAGCGCTCAACCAATGATCGATCGATCACTGCTTTTGCCCTTGGAGGGTGATCAATGGGGCTATATCTTTGATTGGCAAGTTTCGGGGGCTCCTGTTTATTGCTATTTGGATCGTGTGGCTTTGGCCGCCGCGCGGCGTGATGCACCGGGAGCACATGCGGCATCGGTTGCGGCATCGGTTGCGGCTTCGGTTGCAGCGTCAATGGTGGCGGCTAAGGCCAAAGAAAAAGAGCTTCCCGCGGAAGATGACCACGATGTTGAATTTATTGTTAAATCGTATAATTCTGTGCCAGAATTGGGCGATACGGCAAGTGTGGGCGTAGAAAATAATGTTATCGAAAAGAGTGGCCTTACGGAGCCTTTGCCTCAGAGTGCTGCCGGTGAGTCGAGTGCTAGCGCGATAGGGTCGAGTGACGTGGCTAAGCAGATGTCAGGATATTCCGCCGCGCCTTCCGCCGTGCCTTCCGCCGCGCCGAGCACGATGTCGAGCACGATGCCGAGCACGATGCTTGATAGCGAAATGGCAGCCACTCGTAAGGTGCATTTTGCACCTTCGCCCGACGATCCGAATTTTATTGTCGAACAGAGCGGCGGCGATAATGTGTTGGACGATCGAACGATTAACCTTTCGGAGCTCTATGATCCAACGCGCGAATTAGCCTCCTACAAGAAGCCGCCTGTGGAGTTGCTCAAAGATCACTCGCGCAGGGTGAGTGTGTCGGACGATGAGTTGGTGGAAAACAAGAATAGGATTGTCCACACGCTCGAAACATTTGGCATCAAGATCGACACGATCGAGGCCACCATTGGCCCCACGGTGACTCTCTATGAAATTATTCCGGCCCCCGGCGTGCGGATTTCTAAGATCAAAAACCTAGAAGATGACATTGCGCTGAGCCTTTCGGCGCTCGGCATTCGTATTATTGCGCCCATTCCGGGGCGCGGCACGATAGGGATCGAGGTGCCAAACAAAGAAAAAGAGACCGTCTCTATGTATTCGGTCATCAAATCGGCTAAATTTCAAGATTCAAAGGCCGAATTGCCCATTGCGCTTGGCAAAACCATACAAAATGAAACTTTTGTGTTGGATCTGGCCAAAATGCCGCACTTGTTGGTGGCAGGGGCTACAGGGCAAGGAAAATCGGTGGGTTTGAATGCCATCATCACCTCGCTACTCTATAAAAAACACCCCTCGCAACTCAAATTCATATTGGTGGATCCAAAGAAAGTTGAGCTTACACTATATTCCAAATTGGAGAAACATTTTCTGGCTAAGATGCCCGGCGAAGACGAAGCTATAATCACTGACACACAGAAAGTTATATATACACTGAACTCTATTTGTGTGGAGATGGACGCGCGTTACGACCTATTGAAAGCGGCCAAGGTGCGCAATATTTCGGAGTATAACGACAAATTCACCCATCGCCACTTGAACCCAGAAAAGGGGCACCGTTTTTTGCCATATTTTGTGGTGATTATTGATGAGTTTGCCGACTTGATTATGACCGCCGGGCGCGAGGTGGAGCAACCCATTGCCCGTATTGCACAATTGGCGCGTGCCGTTGGTATTCACATGGTGATAGCCACCCAAAGGCCTACCACTAATATTATTACGGGTGTGATTAAGGCGAATTTCCCGGCTCGAATAGCATTCCGCGTGACTTCGATGATCGATTCGCGCACCATACTCGATTCGCCCGGAGCCAACCAATTGGTGGGTCGCGGTGATATGTTGGTCTCCACCGGTTCGGAGGTCACACGTGTGCAATGTGCTTTTATTGACACGCCCGAGGTGGACGAAATTACGGAATTTATCTCTTCGCAACGAGGGTATGTCTCGGCTTATGAATTGCCGGAATATGTGCCCGAAAGTGAGCAAAATAACATGAGTCGAGATGTGGATGCGGGCAAACGAGACCCTTTGTTTGAAGACGTGGCGCGTTATGTGGTGAGCAATCAGAGTGGATCGACTTCCACCATTCAACGCAAATATTCGATCGGTTTCAATCGCGCAGGACGTATAGTGGATCAATTGGAAGCAGCCGGAATTGTTGGGCATGCCGACGGTAGCAAAGCGCGACAAGTGTTGGTGCAAGATCCGATTTCGCTCGAAATGTTGCTCGATAATTAAAGTATTGACAGAAACTATATTAAATTATTTTAATAATAGCAATAAAGTTTACTTAATTGCGTTTGAAGTAGAAATTTAGATATTTTTTATCATCTTTGCATGGCGTAAGGTGTTAATAATCTGAGGAAATAAAAATAAACAACATATGAAAAACAAGGTACTACTTATGATTCTCGACGGCTGGGGTAATGGCAATCACACGGCCTCGGACGCAATCTATTCGGCTAATCCGAAGTTTGTTAACTCGCTGTGGGAGAGCTATCCACACGCGGAGTTGTTGACCTCCGGCCTGAGTGTCGGTCTGCCCGATGGGCAGATGGGTAATTCGGAGGTTGGTCACCAAAATATTGGTGCAGGGCGAATCCTATATCAAGATTTGGTGAAAATTAATTTGGCTATCGAAAATAATACGCTCAAAGAAAATAGCGAAATTCGCGCGGCGCTTGATTACGCCAAGGCGAAGGGCAAGGCGGTGCATTTTCTGGGTCTGGCCTCGCAAGGGGGGGTGCATAGTTCGCTCGACCACTTGTATGCGATGAGCGATCTGTGTCGCCAATGGGGCATCGAGCGTGTTTATACTCATGCTTTTATGGACGGACGCGACACCGATCCGCGCAGTGGGCGTGGTTTTTTGGAAGCGATCAAAAAAAATGCTTACGGCAAAATCGGCACTATCGTGGGCCGATATTACGCCATGGATCGCGACAAACGTTGGGAACGTGTCAAAGAGGCTTATGATTTGCTGGTCAATGGTATAGGGTCTGAATTTGCCGATCCGATCGAGGCTATCGAGGCTTCCTATCAAGCAGGCGTGACCGACGAATTTGTTAAACCAATTGTGATCGACAAATCGTCGATGATCAAAGAAGGCGACGTTGTGATGTTCTATAACTTTCGCAATGACCGCGCCAAGGAGTTGACGATCGTGCTCACCCAAAAAGATATGCCGCAGATGGGTATGCACACCATTCCGCTCTACTATTGCACCATGACACCATACGACGCTTCGTTCGAGGGTTTGCATATTCTTTTCGACAAAGATAATGTCAAAAATACGCTTGGCGAATTTGTGGCCAGCCAAGGTCTGCACCAGTTGCGGATTGCCGAGACCGAAAAATTTGCGCACGTGACATTCTTTTTCAACGGTGGGCGTGAGGAGCCTTTCTTGGGCGAGAGTCGGATTCTTGTCCCTTCGCCCAAGGTGGCCACATACGACCTGCAACCCGAAATGTCGGCGCCAGAAATTGCGGACAAATTGGTGGCGGAGCTCACGAAAGGTGACGCTAGCTTTGTTTGTCTGAATTTTGCTAACGGCGATATGGTGGGTCATACGGGCGTTTATAGCGCAATCGAAAAGGCAGTGACCACGGTTGATCATTGCGTAGAAAAAGTTGTGAATGCCGCCAGGGCCAATGGCTACACGGTGCTCATCACGGCCGATCACGGCAATGCCGACAATGCAATCAATGCCGACGGCACTCCAAACACCGCGCACTCACTCAATCCTGTGCCTTTTATCGTTGTGAGCGATCAGATCAAAAAAGTGCATGGTGGAGTGTTGGCCGATTTGGCACCAACGGTGATCGAAATTTTAGGCCTAACGAAACCTGCAGAAATGACCGGTACTTCGTTGATTGGATAATTAATTTTGAAAGAACTATAAAAATGAAAAAAGTACTTCTTACATTGATGGTATTGCCATTGATAGGCATGGTCTCATGTTGGGACAAGCCGACTCCGCGTAGTTTTACGCGCCCAGTGAAACTGACAACCGTGGCTTCGTTGTCTTCTTATGACAAGGATTTTGTTGGCGTGGTGAGTGCGGAACAATACACCGAAGTTGCCTTCCAAGTTGGCGGATTGATCACCAAAACCTACATAAACGAAGGCTCGTTTGTGAAAAAAGGACAAATTTTGGCTCAAATTGATCCCGCAGATATCGAGTTACAAAAAAGCTCAGATTATGCACAGTTCCAAACCACAAAATCGATCTTGGAACGTACCGAAAGATTGTTGGCCAAACAAGCGATTTCGGTGCAAGATGTAGAGATCGCAAAGTCGAATTTTCTGAAAGCGAAATCGCAATACGAATATTCGTGCAATCAATTGTCTTACACTCGTTTGCGAGCTCCTTTTGCTGGTAATATAGAGCGTAAATATGTGGAAAATTACCAAAAAGTCAACCCGGGACAAGCTATCTATAAGATTATTAATCCCGATGTTTTGGAGGTCAACTTCACACTGCCGGAGAGCGATGTTGATATGGTGGCTTTGCGCAATTCGTATTTTGTGGAGTTCGATAATTTCCGTGGTGAACTTTTTGAAGCTCGTATCAAAGAGGTGGTCGATGCTTCGGTCGATGGTGCCGGTATTCCGGTCACTCTGGCCATTACCGACAAACGTTTTAAGCCCGATAAATATAACATCAAGGCGGGTTTTGCATGCCGTGTGCGCGTGGTGATCGACAATCCCAATGTGCGTACATGCCACACGACGGTTCCTTTGTCGGCAATTTTCCAAGTCGAAGGATCCGAAAATTCGTATGTTTGGATCTATGATGCAGTCAAAGGTACGGTTAGCCAACGTGAAGTGAAAATTGGTGGTTTGAGCGCGTCTAATAGTATGATTGTGGAAAGTGGATTGACAATGGGCGAAAGCGTTGTATCCGCAGGAGTTTATCAAATCATTAATAATCAGAAAGTTATACCGTTGCAATGAATTTACCAAAATTTTCTTTAGATAATAGTAAGGTCGTCTATTTTTTCTTGGCGATCATGCTTTTTGGGGGTGTGTGGAGTTTTTCTAAGCTAGGTAAAAAAGAGGACGCACCCTTTGTGATCAAACAAGTAGTGATGGTCACACGCTACCCCGGCGCTACGCCGCAGGAGGTGAGCCAGTTGATTTCGGAGCCAATCGAACGCGAATTGCAAACCATGATTGGTGTGAAAGTGGTTCGCAGCGAGAGCTTTTTTGGGTTGAGTAAAGTGACAATCGAATTGTTGCCTTCGACCGATGCCGCTCTTATGCCGCAACGATGGGACGAATTACGGCGCAAGGTGCTCAACATTCAACCTCAATTGCCTTCTGGCGCTTCGGCGATCCAGGTGAGCGATGATTTTGGGGACGTTTTCGGGATATATTATGGACTAACGGCTAGCGAAGGTTTCACCTATGCCGATATGCGCCATTGGGCCGAATTGGTCAAACGAGAATTGGTGACAATCGATGGAGTGCAAAAAGTGGCACTCTATGGCGTGCAAACCGAAACGGTGAATCTGTTGATTTCGCTACCTATGCTGGCCAACTTGGGGGTCGATCCAAACTCGATTGTGCAGATCGTCTCTTCGCAAAATAAATTAGTTGGCACATCGGTCAAACAAGCCGACGAACAGAATATAATAGTCTATGCGGCAGGCACTTATTCTAATATTCAAGATATTGCCGACCAAATTATATCGACCAAAGATGGGCAACAACTACGCTTGGGCGATATCGCAAAAGTAGAGATGGGCTACCTCGACCCGCCAAGTAATATAATGAGGGTCAACTGTTTACCGGCCATTGGGATCGGAATTTCGACCCAAGATGGGCGTGATGTGGTGCAAACGGGTGAATTGGTAGAAAAGCGCTTGGCCGAGATCAAGGCTCAAATCCCGGTGGGGATCGATATTGTGCCGCTCTATATGGAGAATCAAATCGCGGCCGAGGCCAATAATGGCTTTATCATCAACTTGCTCGAATCGCTTATCATTGTGATTTTTATCATAATGCTTGTTATGGGGATTCGTGCTGGGGTGTTGATTGGTAGTTCGTTGCTTTTCTCGATTGGGGGCACTATGTTATTGATGCTCGTTATGGGTGTTGGTTTGAACAGAACGTCGTTGGCCGGTTTCATTATTGCTATGGGTATGTTGGTGGACAACGCGATCGTTGTGACCGACAACGCGCAAGTGGCCATGCGGCGCGGTGAACGTCGGCGCAAGGCACTCATCGATGGCGCGACACAGCCTCAGTGGGGTTTGCTCGGTGCAACTTTTATTGGTGTTTGTTCGTTTTTGCCACTCTATTTGGCTCCTTCGGCAGCAGCTGAAATCGTCAAACCGCTCTTTATTGTGCTCTCTTTGTCGCTTGGTTTGAGCTGGATTTTGGCTCTGACCCAAACGCCACTTTTCGGGAATTTCTTGCTCAAAGAGAACAAGGCTGGCGAGATTAAAGATCCGTATGACACTAAATTTTATCATTGGTTTTCGCGTGTTTTGCGTCGTTTGATTCGTTTGCGCGGCTTGGTGATCGGTGTTGTGGTGGCTATGTTTTTTGGGGCACTATATCTGATGGGGCAAGCTCCGCAAGGCTTTTTCCCTGCGCTCGAAAAAGCATATTTCAAGGCTGACGTCTTTTTGCCCGATGGCTATTCGATCGAAGCCGGCGACAAAGAGTTGCAAGCGTTGAGCAAGCATTTGCTGAGCGTGGAAGGGGTGAAAAACGTGTCGATGACCGTCGGTAGCTCGCCTTTGCGTTATTATTTGGCCAGCACCTCTTTTGGGCCTAAACCCAATTTTGGTAACTTGTTGGTGGAATTAGACAGCGACGAATATACCAGTAAAGTAGAACAAGATTTTTATGTTTATTGCAAGAAGGAATACCCTAACTTGTTGGTACGTACCGCGTTGTTTATGCTTTCGCCTGCTGTCGAGGCTTCGATCGAAATAGGCTGTTTGGGCATGAATGCCGATACGCTGATGATGCTATCGAACAAGATCGAACAGATTATGCGAGAATGTAAGACGGTGGGCGATATTCGCAATGATTGGGGCAACAAAGTGCCTGTGCTCACACCGGTATATTCGCAGCAAAAAGGGCAGCGTTTGGGTGTAACTCGTTCGGCGGTAGCGCAATACACTTCGCTCTCGACAAGTGGGATTCCGATGGGAGAGTATCGTCAAGACGATATTTTTATGCCAATCATGCTCAAAGATGCTTCGTCGGATGTTTTCAATCTAGCTAATTTTGGTTCGCAACCAATCTTCACCCCCAACGGGCAAGTGGTTTCGCTCGACCAAGTGACCGACTCTATTTCTGAACGCTATATGTATAGTGTTGTGAAGCGTTATCAACGTCAAATGGTGGTGCGAGCACAGTGCGATCCATTGATGGGCGCTAATACGGCGGCCGCTTACCAAGAAATTTATGCTCGTGTGAAGGCCGAAATCGAACCTAATTTGCCCGAGGGTTATTCGCTGCACGTCTTTGGCGATCAAGAATCACAAGACGAATCAAATGTTGCGCTGGCCGAAAATATGCCGCTCACAATGATCTTGATCTTTGTCACGCTGTTGCTGCTGTTCCGCACATATCGCAAACCAATTGTGATTTTGTTGATGATTCCGTTGATCTTTATCGGTGTTGTGATGGGCTTGGCCATATCGGGCAAATCGCTGGACTTCTTTGCTACCCTTGGTGTGTTGGGCCTTGTGGGTATGAATATCAAGAATGCCGTTGTGCTGGTCGATCAAATCCATATCGAGAAAAACAAGGGAATACCTTATCTTGATGCCGTGATTGTGGCTACTCGTTCGCGTATTGTGCCGGTTGTGATGGCTTCCGGAACAACGATCCTTGGTATGTTGCCTTTACTTCCCGATGCGTTGTTTGGTGGCATGGCGGCCGTAATTATGGGCGGTTTATTGGTGGCTACTTTCCTTACAATTGTAGTGTTGCCGGTTACTTTCTGCTTGATTATGCGGATTAAAAGCGCTAAAAATTAATGAACAAATGGTGCGCAATCTGATTTTATAGTCACTGATGGCCAGTTTTAGGTATGTTTTGCGTTTTGAAAAGAAAAACCGGTTCGCGCACCAATTGTTTCACTGTTTTTTGAGCTGTTGTATAAAATCACTTTACCATGATGTAAGTGATCACGAAAGTTTATCAAAAAAAAGAAGATGAAATATAAAATATTAATAACTGCTACGGCAATAGCAATCGCTGTTTCGATCGACTCCACAGCGCAAAATCGAATGACGGTCGATCAATATCGCCAGATGGTGGCCGATTATAGTTTGCAACTCAAAATGAGCCGCGAACGCACTTCTGCCTCGATCGACAAGATGAAAGCCACCAAAACGGGTTACTACCCCTCGTTGGCTTTCGCGGCCAACGCTTCGCACACTTTGGGCAACGATATTGCCTTTGGCGAGATGCACCTAAAAGAGTATAACTATTCGGGCAACTTGACTTTGCAAGAAAATATCTATGCAGGGGGGGCGGTGCGCAATCAAACGCGAGCTGCCGTTATTGAAGCCGATATTGCTAAAATTGGCGAAAAAGATGCACTCCAAAATGTGCTCTATTCGGCAGATTTGACCTATCTGGGCGCGGTTGCCGCTTACGAGCAACTCAAGGTGATGGATCAATTTGTGGACATAGTGGACAATTTAAGCAAAGTTGTCGACAACCGTTTTAAGGACGGATATGTGTCGAAAACAGACCTGCTGATGGTGCAAACGCGATTGAATGAAGCCAAAATTAGTCAGATTACGGCTCGTAAATTATATCAAAATAATTTGCAAAAGCTCAACACTCAACTGGGTGTCGACCCCAGCACAGCCTATGATCTGGATACTCTGTCCTTGCCTGCTGATGTGCTCGAAGCCTCGATGGAAGAGGTGTTGACCAAGCGTGCCGATTTCCTATCGGCGTCTAGGCAAGTAGACTTGGCTGCGGCCAATGTACGCGTGGCTCGGTCGAAGTTCAACCCGCAAATCGTGGCCGGCATACAAGGCGTTTTCGGCACTCCGCAACTCAACTTCACGGGCGATCCGAAGGGTTATGGCGCTGCCTATTTGCAAGTGCAAGTGCCGATCCTTATGTGGGG
Organism: Mucinivorans sp.; assembly: GCA_036661755.1. Lineage (GTDB taxonomy): Bacteria > Bacteroidota > Bacteroidia > Bacteroidales > Rikenellaceae > Mucinivorans. Next base: position 21,797 of record JAVWYC010000002.1, read on the forward strand.
TGAACGCCATTTCACGATCTCGGCCGTCAAGGCTGCCGAACGTTCGGCAATGCTCAGTCGCGAACAGATGCGCGATAATATTCGCGGACAAGTGGCCGCCGCGCGTATCGATATGACGCAAACCTACGAACAGGCTCATATTGCAACGCTCAACGTGCAAGTGGCCTCAGACAACTTGGAACTCAATACTTTTAGTTACAGCGAAGGTAAATTGCCGATCCTCGACGTGCTGCAATCGCAAATCTCGTGGATCCAGTCCTACACCAATATGGTCAATAGTACCTATAATTATATGGTGTCGGTGATCGATTACCGCAAGGCAATTGGCGAAAATGCCGATGGTATAGCTAACTAATGAGAATCAAGTTATTACTATCCGTCGCTCTGTGTGTTTTTGGCTTGGCGACTGACTTTTCGATGGGGCAAGGAGTGATCCCGCAACCCAATTCGATCCTCAGACAAGGCGACGGGCAACGTGTGGCACGGACTGTCGTGCAACGTAAAACGCGCAAGCGTATCAATGATCAGATTCAAGGGGCGGAAGCTTATCGTTTGACCATCAATAGCCGCGGGGCGTTGCTTGAAGCGGCCACCGATCAAGGGCTTTTTTATGGACAACAAACTCTTGATCAGCTCCTTGTGGGCGACAGCGTGGATTGTATGGTCATTGATGATAGCCCACGCTATGCCTATCGTGCCTTGATGCTCGATCCGGCGCGCCATTTTATTCCGCTGGCCGACATAAAGCGTTATATAGCCATCATTGCACGCTATAAATACAATACTCTGCATTTGCATCTAAGTGACGATCAGGGTTTTAGAGCCCAGATTAAGGCCTATCCTCGATTGTGCGAAGTGGGGGCTTATCGATCGCAAACAGAGGGTGATGGCACTCCTCACGGCGGTTTTTATACCCAAGAAGAGTTAGCCGAATTGGTGAGTTATGCAGCGCGTTATTTTGTGGAGATTATCCCCGAAATAGATATTCCCGGCCACTCGGTGGCTGCCATTGCGGCCTATCCGTTTTTGACTTGTCGAGATACGGTGCTCGATGTGCGTACCGAAATCGGAGTGTCGAAAGATTTGCTGTGTGCGGGTAATGAGCGCGTTTTTGGTATGTATGATACGATTGTCGACGAGCTTTGTCGGATATTCCCTAGCCGGTTTTTTCATCTTGGGGGCGACGAGGCTCCGCTCGACCATTGGAACCAGTGTGCTAAGTGTCAGCGAGTTAAGAAAGCAAACGGGATTAAAACAAACCAAGAGTTGATGAGCTGGTTCTTTGAGCGCCTCAATCGGACATTGCAGCGCAATGGTAAGAGTCCGCTTTTTTGGTATGAAATGGATGTGACCTATTATCCGGCAGGCTCGACAATGTACGCTTGGCGGCATGGTTTGTCGTTGCGTGCCATTGAGGCCGCGCGTAAGGGCGGCTACAAGATAATTTGTTCGCCTGGTGAATATGCGTATTTCGATTATCCGGAAGCGCGCGGCGATATTCCTTTCCCCAGTTCGTCGTGGATGGGGCTTACCCCGATGAGCAAAGTCTATCAATTCGATCCTTCGTATGGTTTGTCGGCCGATCAATCATCACACATACAGGGTGTTGAAGCCACCATTTGGGGCGAATACACACCAACGATAGACTATATTTTTGAGCGTACTTTTCCGCGAGCTTTGGCGATGGCCGAGGTGGGGTGGAGCCAGATGAAGGTTCGTAGTTGGGACGATTTTTTGGTTCGCGCTCTTGGCGAGGTGCATTTTCTCGAAAAAATGGGGATCAAGTATCGGAAGTTCTAGAAAAATAATTATATTTGTACGATGGTTTATTAAATTCAAAAATAGATTATGAAACTTCGTATTTTCTTTTTAAGCTCATTGTTTCTTGTGGGTGGTGTGCTTATTGGTAGTGCAGCAACGCGTGCACCTAAAAATAAAAAAGCTCGCACAGAAGCTGCCGCCGATAGCTCGGCCAAAAAAGCAAAACCGGCAAAAGGATCGATAGCTGCCGTGATTGATAGCACAAAGGCCAAGTATCACAATGGTTTGTTTACCGTTGTGGAACAAGAGGGTAAATATTATTTCTTGATGCCAAAATCGCTTTTGGGACGCGATTTGTTGGTTGTTACTCGTATTTCAAAGGCGGCGGCAGGCTTGCGCAATGGTTTTACTGGCTATGCCGGCGATCAAGTGGGCGAAGCGATGATCCGTTTCGCTTTGTCGCCCGATGGTGAAAACGTTTTCTTGGAAAACATATCAACACGAGAAATGCCTCGCGATTCGATGGGCGAAATGTACAACAACGTGATGCGCTCTAATGTACAGCCGCTAGCCTATGCCTTCCCGGTGAAGGGGAAAAACAAAAACGCCGACACGGTGCTCCTCGATGTGACCGATTTTTATGGTGGCGATAATGATTTTGCCGCCTTTGACGATTGGGCAAAGGGAATGCTCAATATTAGTTCGTTCCAAAAAGATAAATCATACATAGTAGGAGCAAAAAGTTTCCCCGGCAATACGGATGTGAAGTCGATTAAAACCTATTTATTCCGCCCATCAGGTTCGTGGAACGGCAAGCCGATACCGGCGCAAGCGGTGACTTTTGAACTCAATACCTCGATCATTGCCCTGCCTGAAATCCCCATGCAGCCTCGCTATGCCGACAATCGAGTTGGCTATTTCGCTGAAAATTACATTGATTTCGACGGCGATCCGCAAGGAATTAAATCGAAATCGATGATCACACGTTGGCGCTTGGAACCCAAGGCCGAAGATCTCGAAAAATATAAAGCAGGCCAATTGGTGGAGCCTGCCGAGCAGATCATCTACTATATCGACCCTACGACACCACAAAAATGGGTGCCATATCTGATTGCAGGGGTCAATGATTGGGAACCTGTTTTCCGTAAGGCCGGCTTCAAAAATGCAATCAAAGCCGTTGTCGCACCAACGCCAGAGGAAGATTCAACGTGGAGCCTAGACGATGCACGCCACTCGGCAATTGTCTATAAACCATCGACAATCCCTAACGCTAGCGGCCCCCATGTGCACGACCCTCGCACGGGACAAATTCTGGAAAGTCATATTAATTGGTATCACAACGTGATGTCGCTCGTTCGCAATTGGTATATGTTGCAAGCAGGGCCAAACGACCCTCGAGCACACCAATTGACCTTTCCCGACGAATTGATGGGCGATCTGATTCGCTTTGTCAGCTCACACGAGGTGGGCCACACGCTCGGTTTGCGTCACAATTTCGGCGCCACTTCGCGTACGCCGGTCGACAGTTTGCGTAGCCGCCAATTCTTGATCAAAAATGGTCATACACCGTCGATTATGGACTATTCGCGCTTCAATTATGTAGTGCAGCCCGAAGATGGAATCGAACCACAGTTGCAATACCCGCGAATCCAAGACTATGATCAATGGGCAATCGAATGGGGCTATCGTCGCTTCCCCGAATTAACAGCCGATGGCGAAAAAGCGAAACTCAATGAGTGGATCATTCAAGCCAACAAAAACCCTCGCCTGTGGTTTGGACACGAAATGAATGCCAACGATCCACGTTCGCAATCAGAAGATTTGGGCGATAATCAAATGAAGGCTAATGCGCTGGGAATCAAAAACTTGCAACGTGTCATAAAGGCTCTGCCACAATGGACAAAAGTAGACAATGAAGGCTACGGTAAGTTAAACGAATTGTATTGGGAAGTTGTTAACCAATATCTACGTTATGTAAACCATGTAGCCAAATGGGTGGGCGGAATTTATCAAAATCCCCAAACAGTGGAGCAAGGTGCTGATGTATACGCTTTTGTAGAAAAAGACAAACAAATCGAATCCCTCAAATGGCTAGGCACTTATTGGCTCACAACGCCAGAATGGTTGCTTGATCAAACGATTTTTAGTCGCACCGGCACCACGTCGACCCAAGTGATTAATGCTCTCTATCAATACACTTTCGATCGTCTGTTGAGCGAACGTGTGATGCAAAATTTGATCGATGCTCAAGCCTCGCTAGGCGCATCGAAAGCATTTACACTCAAAGAGTTATTTGCCACCTTGACGCCAATGGTGATGGTAGCCGCCCCAGACGTAAACCAACGTATTGTACAAAAAATATATGTGGATCGTTTGTTGCGTTTTGTGCAGGGCGAAAAAATTAACACCAAAAGCGATATGACAAGCATGGTGATGGCTCAATTGCGATCGATCGAAGCTCGTTTGTCGGCCGGCACAACCAACGATCAAACGATTGCCGCACACAATAAATATTTAGCACAAAGAATCAAAGACGCGCTCGACAAAAAATAAAAAAAATGAAAAAGCTGTTTTTTTTACTTGTGTTTTTATTGCCAACTCTTGTCGCGGGAGCGCAAAATCGAACTGTTTTTACTGATGGTTTGCGTTTTCCGGAGGGCACAGTGCGCTATAAACACATGGTGCTCGTTAGTAATTTTGGAGGCGAAGAACTCGATCCGCTCAACAGTGCAGGGCGTGGATATATATCGGCCATCGAAGGCTCTCAGGTGCAAACCATAATCAGTGCCGCGGGTGGCTATTTGTCGGCCCCAAAAGGTATGGCTGTCTTGGGAAATCATCTTTTTGTGGCCGATGTGGGGCGCGTGGCGGTTTTTAATCTCAAAAAGCCCGACCAAAGGCCTCGATTTATCAAACTGGGCAAGGATGATCTTTTTGCCAACGATGTGGCCGTGCTGGGCGAACTGGTTCTGGTTAGTGTCACCAATACCGGTCGAATTTATGCGATCGACGCCTCGGATATTAATCATCTGGGGGCAGCCAATAAAGTGGGCAGTGTGCCGGGAGCTAACGGCATGGCGGTCTCGGGCACAAAATTATATATCGCCTCTTATGATCCCAATGAAAAACCAACAAAGGCCAATGTGATATATGTCTTTGACGTCGCCAATAAAGAAGCCGAAGTAGTGCCGCTTATCAAAGATTTACCAGCCGGGCAATACGATGGTATTGCGCTTTCGAGCGACGCACAACGTATCTATTTCAGCTCGTGGACAGGACCGGATGGAGGCGCTATTTATAGCTACGCCCTCTTGGGCGACGAACCAGTACGTAAACTCGACTTTGGAGTGCAGTTTGTGGGGCCGGCCGATATAACGATCGTGGAGGATATGATCTATATTCCCGATCTACCAAAAAGCAAAGTTTATTGTTTCAAATTATAAAACATAGATTATTTAATTGTATGAAACCTATTAATATCATCTCGGCAGACGAGGCAGTGAAGGTTGTCAAATCTGGCGATCACATTCATTTTAGTTCTGTTGCTTCGGCACCACAATGTTTGATTAAGGCTCTTATGGCTCGCGGCGATCGTGGCGAATTGCACGATGTCCACATTCATCACCTACACACCGAAGGCCCGGCGCCATATGGTGAGGCAAAGTATGAAGGCATCTTCCAATCAGACCAGTTTTTTGTGGGCAGCAACCTGCGTAAGGCTACTCAAAGTGGATATGCGGATTATATTCCTATCTTTTTGAGCGAAACACAAAAGTTATATCGTTGCGGAGCCTTGCCTATCAATGTGGCCATGATTCAGGTTTCGCCTCCCGATAAACATGGCTACGTGTCGCTGGGCACCTCGGTTGATGCAACTTTGGCGGCCGTCGAACTGGCCGACACTGTGATTGCGGTGATCAACAAACATGTGCCGCGCTCTTTTGGCGATGCGATGATCAAGGCCTCGTTGATTGATGTGTGGTGTCAAGACGATACCCCGCTTGAAGAGGCATTGTTTGCTGTGCCAACAGAGGTGGAGGTGCAAATTGGTAAAAATTGTGCGGCTCTGATCGAAGATGGCGCGTGTCTGCAAATGGGTATTGGCGCCATTCCCAACGCGGTGTTGGCTCAATTGACAGGGCATAAAAATTTGGGTATCCATACCGAAATGTTTGCCGACGGCGTGTTGCCCCTTGTGGAGAGTGGCGTGATTAACGGTATGGCAAAATCTATTGATCGCGGCATGATGGTGTCGACATTCTTGATGGGATCACAAAAAGTTTACGACTTTATTGACGACAATCCGGGAGTGCGCATGATGGACGTGGGCTACACGAACGATCCGTATATCATATCGAAAAACGATCGTGTGACAGCTATTAATTCGGCGCTGCAAGTGGATCTAACAGGGCAAGTTTGCGCTGATTCGCTCGGCACGAAACACTATTCCGGCGTTGGTGGGCAGATCGACTTTATCTATGGAGCTTCGCTATCCAAGGGTGGGCGAGCTATCGTTGCCATGCCGGCGGTGACCAACAAGGGGCTGTCGAAAATCGCGGCGGTGTTGAATCCCGGCGCAGGGGTGGTGACAACGCGTGCTCATATGCACTATTTTGTCACCGAATATGGAGCTGTCGACCTCTATGGGCGTACTCTGCAAGAGCGTGCTCGTTTGATGATCTCGGTGGCCGCACCAGAACATCGTCAGGAACTGGATCAAGCTGCTTTTGAGCGTTTTGGGCCGCACCACACATACATTAAACTCAATACAAAATAATGAAAAAGTACATCAAATGGGGGGTTATTATCGCACTGGTGGTGATCCTAATTAGTTTTTTTGCCGGCACCTACAATTCGTTGATCGACAAACGAACCTCAGCCGAACAATCGTGGAGTAATGTGGAGAGTCAATTCCAACGTCGCGCCGATTTGATCCCTAATTTGGTGGCTACGGTCAAGGGGTATGCCTCGCATGAGCAACTGACTTTCATTCAAGTAATTGAACAACGTGCCAAGGCAACTCAACCGACAATTAAGTTTGACGATCTCAATGATCAAACGTTGGCCAAGTACCAAGCTGCGCAAAACGAAGTTGGGGCTTCGCTAGGGCGACTGATGGCCATTGGCGAGAGTTATCCGGATTTGAAGGCTTCAACCAACTTTATCAATCTTCAAGATGAGTTGGCAGGAACCGAAAACAGAGTCAACAAGGCTCGTATAGATTTCAATACGTCAATTAAAAACTACAATGTTTATTTGCAGAAATTTCCACGCAATATAGTGGCATCAATGTTCGGCTTCACTCAAAAAAGTTTTTTTGAAGCTGATGCAGGTTCAGAAAAAGCACCTGATGTAAAATTCTAAGCAAATGATCAATCATAATAAATTACGTTTGTTGCTGCTCACGGCGGCGACGAGTGTGTTGTTGCTTTTTTCGACGCTCGCCGCCGTGGCGCAAGTGCCGTCAGCACCAAGGCCTGCACGATTGGTCAACGATTTGGCCGGGCTTTTCACGCCTGCGCAAGCGCAATTGTTGGAAGATAGTTTGGTTGCTTTTGACCGAGTTACTTCCACTCAAATTGCTATTGTTACTTTGCCGGATTTAGGTTCGTATGCGCCTGCGGAGATGGCTTTTGCGATAATGGATCAATGGGGAGTGGGTCAAAAAGATAAGAACAATGGGGTGGTGATGCTTCTCAAGCCGCGTAATGCTCAGGGGCGTGGCGAAGTGTTTATTGCTACTGGTTTGGGTCTCGAGGGTGTGTTGCCCGATGGGCGAGTGACGCGGATGATTGATGCGAAGATGATTCCTTTTCTCAAACGAGGCGATTATTTCAGTGCGGCTCAGGTTGGTGCGCAGGCTTTGCGTGATATGACTCGTGGTGAGTATGAGGCTAATGAATCGACGTGGAAGCCTTTTGCCTTTCTTATTGGTGTTGTGTTGTTTGTGGTGGCGATGATTGTGTTGATGGTTTATGCGAACAAACATAACAAGGGCAAGGGTGATGAGAATGGTAAGGGCGAGGGTGGTTCGTCGCCATGGCTATGGTTTTTGCTTGGTTCGATGCTCAATAGTTCTTCTCGTGGAGGCAGGGGTGGAGGTTTTGGTGACAGTTCGGGTGGTGGTTTTGGTGGTTTCGGCGGAGGTGGCAGTTTTGGTGGTGGCGGAGGTCGCAGTTTTTAGTGCTGCGAGCTAGCCACTAGGCGGTGGCTCGCCGCGAGCCGCAAACTGTTCTAGCCTTTTAGTTTGCTCTATCTTTTTAGTTTACTCTATCTTTTTAGTTTGTACTATCCCGGGGGTTTGTGTACCCCCAGACCCCCACAGTTCATTTCTTTTTTGATAAATTCGTCTTCGCCTCGGCAATTTCAAGC
>JAVWYC010000003.1:0-28110 GCA_036661755.1 Mucinivorans sp.
CAAATCGCCGTGCCGAATCGTGACTTTTGAAAAAGTCACCCAAAACTTTTTGGGAAAAACTTCGTTTTTCTTAACTGCTCTTGGGATCTTTGTTTTTCTGAACCACTCTTTATAATTCCTATTTCTAACCCCTCCCCATTACCTCCACAAGCCCCCTACAGTAATTTAGTAAGATTTAGATCCGCCTCTTTCTTGGAATCACTCCACTTAATAGTGCGAATCTGATACACTCGCGGCTCATAAGGCAAGATCTGAGGCACAGCCGTAAAATCACCCGAACTACCCGTACTCGTCCAATTAGATAGGCTCACAACCTCAACAGTCTGACCCGCCTTCATCTTCAAAAATATCTTGCCAAACAAATGCTGCTTCGTCGAATCCTTCTTGGCCTCAAGAAAGTCGGTCGGCATAAATTCGGTCACCGAATAATTCCACCGGGAAGCCGCCGCAGTCGCATAATATTTTGCAGCCTTGGCCACACTCTCTACATTGGTGAGCACTAGCTGATGATCCAAGAAACGCTCGGCAAAAAAATAACGAACCGTCGAATCGGCCGTGATTGGCAATGCCTTCGGATCGTCCTCTATCACACGCATGTAAATGCCATAAGCGATAGAATCTTTGGATAATTGACCCCAACGAGTGCGGGCGTAGTCTTGCACCTTGTTTTTCTCCCACTCCACAGGGTGGTTGATTATATCCTTCACACGCACATTGATATAAATTGGCTTGTTGAGGTAGTCCACATTTTGCCCCACATAACCGCTATTGTCCGACAAAGGAGAGGCGTCTATGTAGGCCAGCGAAGATGGGATATAAATACGCGCCGAATCGCCGATACGCAAATATTGAAAAGCATCGCGTAAACCCTCGCATATCCTGCCGTAGGTAAAAGCCGTGGTCTTTGAGTAGTAAGCCACAAAATCGTCTACAAAATGTGTTGTTGGCGACCACGAGCCTAGCAATCGAGACGTGGAACTGTCGCGTGTGACGGCGATCGAACCATCGAACATAGAGAGCGAATAGTTGAGCTGCAGCCAACTTTGATCGACCTTAGGCACGATGATTCCCAGATTGCCATGCTCATAAAATTTGATATAAATCCCACTCTCTTTTTTTTCGGCCTGAGGGTCATTTTTTTTGATCCACGCTTGAAATGTTGCTTGCTCCGCACCGTCGAGAATCGACGATGGATCCTTGGCGCAGCTAAACATTCCCAGCAGCACAACCAGCGAAAGTCCTACTACCACACTTTTTATTCTTATCATCTTTTTCTGGTTATCTAGCATTGAAAATAGCCCAATTCATCGGTGTCAAAATTTTCGATATAGCTAAGATGAGCTGCACATTTGGCGGCTCCTTCTTTGACAAAAGCGACGGCCGAGGCTTTGTATTCGTCGATGGCCGAGGCTTGGGCCACCAACAGATGCCCCATGATTGTGTAGCCGGCCATTTCCACCAAACGGCGAGCGTGGAACTCTTGGTATTTCACATTTTCGGCCTGTTGAACCGCGTGTACAGCTTTCTCGAACTCGCCACACATCACCACCAAGCGATCGAACAGACCTTGCAATTCGGCGGCTGGTTTTTGTGTTTGGTAATATTGCATTTGCGATAGCAGTGTCCCTTTGAGCACTCCTGTGATGGCGGCCACCACTTGCAATTGCGATGTTCCTTCGTATATGGTTGTGATTCGCGCGTCGCGATAGAGTCTTTCGATCGGGTAGTCTTTCATGAAGCCCGAACCGGCATGAATTTGCAGCGCATCATAGGCCACCGAGTTGCTATATTCCGAGCTGAATAGTTTGAGCAGCGGGGTGTAGGCGTCGGCCAAGCGTTGATATTTTTTCATCTCGTCGCGCTCTTCTTTTTCTAACTTGGCGCCTTTTTCTTTGTGGTAGTAACATTTATAGATATCCACAAAGCGAGCAGTTTCGTAGAGCAGCGCACGGCAAGCCACTAGGCGTGCTTTCATGTTGGTCAACAATTCGCCAACGGCTGCAAATTCGATGATCGGGTGTCCGAATTGTTCACGTTCGCCTGCGTATTTGAGTGCTTCGCGATAGGCGGCCTCCATAATGCCGCACGATTGGGCACCTATGCCAAGGCGGGCCGAGTTCATCAAGCCCATAACATATTTTATGAGACCCATTTTGCGATCGCCCACCAGACGTGCCGGTGCATCGGTGAAGACCAGTTCGCAGGTAGGCGAACCGATGATCCCCATTTTGTGTTCTATGCGGCGTACTTTGACCTTGAAATTTTGTTTATCGTAGACAAAGAGCGACAGCCCGCGCGCGTCTTGCGTCCCTTCTTCCGAGCGAGCGAGCACCAGCGCCACATCGCCGTCGCCGTTTGTGATAAAGCGTTTCACGCCATTGAGCAACCATTCGCCCTCTTTCTTTGGATTTGGAGTGGCGCGTAGCATCACCGCTTGAAGATCCGACCCTGCATCGGGTTCGGTCAGATCCATGGCGCAGGTGGCTCCTTGATTGATCAAGGGCAGGTATTCGTCGTTAATTTCGGAAGATGCAAATTCGTGCAAAGTTTCGGCACAATCTTGCAAACCCCATATGTTTCCAAAGCCGGCATCGGCTCGCGAAATCATATCGCACGACATGACATAGGGCACCAAAGAGAAGTTGAGCCCTACATAGCGACGAGGCAAGGATAGGCCGTAGACCCCGGCGCGAGTTAATTTCTCGTGATTTTCGGCCGTCCCGTCGGCGTACACCACCCTATCGTTTTCTACGCGAGGCCCTTGTTGATCGACCCCTTCGGCGTTGGGTGCTATGGTGTCGGCTGCAATTTGACCGATGATAGACAGTACGCGGCGATAGGAATCCATGGCGTCGGCGTAATCTACTGGTGCATAATCGTATGTGGCCGCATCGCTGAAATTATTTTCTTTCAGTGCGACTATTTTTTTCATCAACGGGTGTTCCAAGTGGTATTGAAGATCCGCGTTATCGCTAAAAAAATTTCCCATTCTGTTTTACTATTTTTTACTGTTTTTTCTCGGTAAGTTGTCTCTTTTGGTAAACGAGGGGCAGCTCTCTTGAAAAAGATCTTGTTCGACGTGTCGGGTTGATCGTTTGGCCGATTATTTGCTATTTTCTTTGTAATACTTGATCATTTTCGGCACAACTTGCGCCCAATCGCCAGTGATGGCATAGTCGGCTATTTTGTTGATTGGCGCCGCAGGATCGGTGTTGATGCTGATGATGGTGGCCGATGCGTCCATGCCTGCCGTGTGTTGGATTTGCCCCGAAATACCGCATGCGATATAGAGTTTTGGGCGCACTGTGGTTCCTGTTTGTCCGATTTGACGTGCGTGATCGGCGAAACCGGCATCGACCGCCGCGCGCGAAGCGCCTACCTCGCCACCCAAAACATCGGCCAGTTCTTTGAGCTTATCGAATCCCTCTTTGGAGCCTATCCCATAACCACCGGCCACAACCACCGGCGCTCCTTTGATATTGATCTTGCGCTCTTGGATTTCGCGACTGATGATCTTCACCGCGTAGTCGGTCTCTTTGACATATCGTTTCCAGTCGATCACTTTCAGTTCGACTTGGGGTGCGTTTTTCACCTCGTGCATTGCCATCACACCCTCGCGAACGGTGGCCATTTGGGGGCGACATTCGGGGTTGACGATCGTAGCGATGATATTGCCGCCAAATGCCGGGCGGATTTGATAGAGCAAATTCTTATACTCCTTGCTTGTCTTAGCATCCGTATGGTCGCCAATGACGAGCGACGTGCAATCGGCAGTCAGTCCGCTGTGGAGCGCCGAAGAGACCCTGGGGGCCAAATCACGCCCGATAGACGATGCGCCAAAGAGTGCGATTTGCGGTTTTTCGGCCTCGAACACTCCGCACACAATGGCGGCGTGAGGCAAAGTGCGATAGGGCGCCAGCTCTTTATTGTCGGCCACGTGCACCACTTGGGCGCCATATCGTGCCAATTCATTTTCGATCCCACTGAGCGAAGAGCCGATCACCAAGGCCTCCACCTTACACGAAAGTTCCGAGGCCAAAGTCCCGGCCTTGGTGAGCAACTCCTTCGACACGTCGGCCACTTTGCCCGATTCTGTTTCTATATATACGAATATATTATTCATCTTTACATTGAAATTATTTGATTACTGAAAATCTTGCCTTCTCGTCGAGCAAAACCCCTAACCTATTGTGTGAGCCGCGATTAGTTCTTTCATCAGGTCATTAATCTGAGAATCTGATCCATCGATATGTTTAGCATCTTTGGCGGCAAAGACTATGTTTTCGATTTTTTTGACTTTGGTAGGTGATCCGCTAAGGCCCAGATCTTCGGCTTTGACCTCCATATCGCCGGCTCCCCACTGAGGGATATTGAGATAGCAGCGATCGGTGCGTAGCGCCAAGTAATAATCCTCGGCCAAGTCTTGCACTTCGCTCACGGTTTTGGCGTGTTTGTATTTGAGCACCAGTTTTGCGTTTTCGGGGCGACACTCGGCAGCCGACGAATTGACTGTTATCACCATCGGTGTGTGGCACTCGACCACTTCCACGCCACTCTCTAATCGGCGACGAATGGTGATCTGCCGACCATCGATTTTTTCTATTTTTTCGCAATATGTGATTTGTGGTAGTCCTAATTTTTCGGCCACTTGCGGCCCTACTTGTGCCGTGTCGCCGTCGATTGCTTGGCGTCCGGCCACGATCACGTCGGGCGCGAGTTTACGGATTGCGGCGGCTAGGGTGTACGAGGTGGCCAGGGTGTCGGCGCCTGCAAATTTACGATCGGTGATCAGCACGCCGCCATCGGCTCCGCGAAACATCGCCTCGCGAATTACGTCCGACGCGCGGGGAGGGCCCATTGTGACAACGGTCACCGTCGAACCCGGGCAAGCATCTTTGATTACCAGTGCTTGTTCGAGCGCATTGAGGTCTTCGGGGTTAAAAATCGCAGGCAATGCGGCGCGATTGACCGTGCCGTCTTCTTTCATTGCGTCCTTGCCCACAGCTCTGGTGTCGGGCACTTGCTTGGCCAGCAAAACTATTTTAAGTGATTCACTCATATCTTTTAATGATTGTTATTATCGTTCGTGGTACAAATGTACAAATATTTTATTCTCTTCCAACATATTGCGCTTGGAAAACTTCAAAACAGCCTCGGTCGGCCATTGTCACAAAGACCATATTGTCAGAGAAAGTGAGGTTCGATGGTTTTTTACCCAAAGTCTCTATCGTACGCACTATTTTACCCTCGGGCGAGATCATCACCACTTGTCCTTTGTCGTAACGTGTCACAAAGAGGTTGCCTCTAATGTCGCAACGCATGCCGTCGAGTCCACCATCTGTAAATTCGGCAAAGACCATACCGCCCGACACTCGGCCGTCGGGCATAATATCGTAGAGCATGATCCGTCGTTGAGCCGACAGCCCGACATAGAGCCGCTCGCCCATTGGCGAGACTTCGATGCCATTTGTTGTGCCAAGGCCGTCGAGCAGCAGCGAGAGGTTCCCTTTTTTGTAGATCCACACACGCCCGCGCGAATGGCTCCAATCGGGGTCGCTCAGGTATATTGTGCCCGTTGGGGCGATGGCCAGATCGTTGGGTTGCGTCATGGTGGCGTTGTGTGCCACTACTTTCAGCTCTTTGGTGGCCACGTTAACACTCAGCAAGTTGTGCCCCTTGTATTCGGCCACATAGAGCAGACTATCGCGCCCAAAGCGCAGGCCGTTGGCTGTGGCCGAATCGCCGAGCGCAGTGCGTAGGTCGATCAATATTTCGCCCACCCCGGTTTCGGGATCCACGCGAGCTATTGTCCCTTCGCGCTCGAAATTAACGGCATAAATATAACCGGCCGCATCGGTGGCAGGTCCTTCGATGCCGGCGGTGAAGCTCCCTTGGCTCATCAAATCGAAAGTCTCTCTTTTTTGACCATAGAGGCCATTGATGGTGATGGCCACAAGAGCCACAACGATCATATATTTTCTCATTTTTTTTCTTCGTTTTTTGCTTTACGTGATCTTGTGTTGACGGAACCCATTTTCACTTTGACCGGTTCTTTGACCTTCAATGCCTCGAAGCCCTTGCCATAGACGCCCATCACCGAGCCAACGGTGATAAAGGCGTTGGGGTCTATGCTTTTGATCACCCGATAGACAGCCGACTGTTCGGTTTTGCGACACACCACGAGCACTATTTTTTGTGGAGCGCCGGTGAAACCTCCCTGCCCATCGAGAAACGACACTCCGCGACCCACTTCACGAATAATGGCCTTGGCTATTTTTTCGTGATGGGGCGAAAAGATCATCACCTGTGCCGATTGTTTCGAGCCGGATAGCACCATATCGATCGTATAGCCCATCACGCCCATGGTGACAAAGCCATAGACTATTGGTCTAACTTCGCCTTTGAGGAAGTACGAGCAACAAACGATAATCACATCACAGGCAATGATCACCTTGCCAATCGATATGTTGCGATACTTGTTGATAATCATGGCGATAATATCCGTGCCGCCGCTACTGCCCCCTTGCGAGAAGCAGGTGCCGACCCCAACACCGGCCAGCACACCGCCCAAGATAGCCATCAGCAATCTGTCTGAATTGGGATCCATGCCCATCAAATCGCTCGGAATATAGATCTGCATCAAAGATAGAGCCACCGTATTGAAGAGTATGGCGTAGATTGTTTTGATGCCAAACTTGGGCCCGATCAGCATCACACCCAGAGCCAAAAAAATAGCGTTGACCACGAAATAGTAGACCCCGACCGTAAAATGCTCGCCAAAGGCATAGTAGAGCAATGTTGACAAACCACCGGCTCCGCCCGGCACGATTTCGGCAGGCACGAGAATGGTGGTAAAGGCGAAGCAATAGACAATCAACCCCAGCGTGATGATCGTATATTCACGGATCGTCTTATTGGCAGATGTTTGTATCATGTTTTTCAGACTACCACATTAATAATTTTCCCTTTGACAAAGATAATCTTTTTGATCGGTTTTCCATCACAATATTTTATCGTTTGCTCAGAAGAGCGTACAGCGCTTTGGATTGCCTCGGCCGATAGATCGAGGGCAAAGGTGCATAGGAAACGTGTCTTGCCGTTGAACGAAACGGGGTAGGTGAAGCTGTTTTCCACCAAATACTCCTCGCAATATTCAGGATAGGCGGCCGTGCAGACCGACCCCCGGCCGCCAAGGGCTTGAAAAAGCTCCTCGCCCACGTGGGGAGCAAAGGGCGAGACGAGCACCACAAAGTCGCGTATCACATCACGCGAGGTGGTGTTTTGCTCATAAAACTCGTTGAGCGCAATCATCGAGGCGCTAATGGCGGTGTTGAAGGCAAAGGTTTCAATGTCTTGGCTCACTTTTTTGATTGCTCGGTGCAATATTTTCAGATCCTCGGCCCTTGGTTGGCTGTCGGTGGCCATGTCGACCAAGCGCACCAAGCGACGCAAGAATTTGTGAACCCCGTCTATGCCGTTGGTGTCCCACGGCTTGGACTGTTCGAGCGGCCCCAAAAACATTTCGTACATGCGCAAAGTGTCGGCGCCATATTGATCGACTATCATATCCGGATTAACCACATTGTACATCGATTTGCTCATCTTTTCCACCGCCCAGCCGCACACATAGCGTCCATCTTGGGTCACAAATTCGGCATTCGCATATTCGGGGCTCCATTCGCGGAAGGCTTCGAGGTCTAGTATGTCGTTTTTCACGATATTGACGTCGACATGTATTTCTTGTGTATCGTATTGATCTTTAAGGTCGTAGCTCACAAATTTGTTTGTTACCTTGATCCGATAGACAAAATTAGAGCGTCCTTGGATCATGCCTTGGTTGACCAATTTTTTGAATGGCTCTTCCTCGCACACCGCGCCTATGTCATAGAGGAAAAAATTCCAATAGCGCGAATAGATCAAATGGCCTGTTGCGTGTTCTATGCCGCCCAGATAGAGGTCGACATTACGCCAGTATTCATTAGCCTCACGCCCCACCAAGGCGTCGTTGTTGTGGGGATCCATATAGCGAAGATAGTAGGCCGACGAGCCGGCAAAGCCCGGCATGGTCGAAGTTTCGTAGGCCCACCCATCTACTCGGGCCAGCGGCGGAAGCCCCGTTGGCGAGGGCGAAAAATCATCGATCGCAGGCAATTCAAGCGGCAAGTCTTTGAGCGTTAGCGCGTGCGGCACGCCATCTTGCGAATAGAAAATCGGAAAAGGCTCGCCCCAATAGCGCTGGCGCGAGAAAATTGCATCGCGAAGGCGATAATTCACCTTTTTGAAGCCTATTTTGCGCGTCTGAATTTCGTCGAACATTTTCTCTATGGCATCTTTCACTTGGTAGCCGGTCAGAAAGTCGGAGTTGATCAATTGGCCACTCTTTGCGTCGTATGAACCCTCGCTCACATCGCACTCTATGATTGGGATAATGGGCAGCTTGAACATCGTGGCAAAGGCCCAGTCACGCGAATCGTGAGCCGGAACAGCCATGATGGCTCCCGTGCCGTAGCCTGCCAAAACATAGTCGCTGATATAGATCGGGATACGCACACCGTTGAATGGATTCAAGGCATAGGAACCGGTAAAAGCGCCACTCACGCGACGTGTGTCGGCAATGCGTTCGCGCTCCGATCGTTTTTTGGTCTGTGCAATGTAGTCTTCTATCGCTGCGCTATTTTCGGCCGTTGTCAACTCCTTGACCCACTCATGTTCGGGTGCCAAGACCATAAAAGTGACGCCAAAAACAGTGTCGGCACGAGTGGTGAATATCTCCAATTTACGCGACGAACCCTCGATCGGGAAAAACATTGTAGCCCCCTGCGAGCGACCGATCCACCCTCGCTGAATCTCTTTGAGCGATTCGCTCCAATCCAGCTTGTCGAGCCCCGCTTGCAAACGCTCGGCATAGGCCGTCACACGGAGCAACCACTGCTTCATTGGGCGCTGTTGAACCGGAAAACCTCCGCGCACCGACAAACCATCCTTCACCTCGTCGTTGGCCAACACCGTGCCCAACTCTTCGCACCAATTGACCGTGCTCACCGCTTGGTAGGCTAGACGATAGTCGCGGTGCAGGATCTCTTCGCGCTCTTTGTCTGTGAGCGTTTGCCATTCGGGGTGCTGAGCCAATAGTTCGGCTATGGGGCGTGCTTTGTGGAGCTTTGTGTCGTAATATGAATTATACATCTCCAAGAAAGCCCACTGAGTCCATTTATAGTACTCGGGGTCCGAGGTGCGGATCTCGCGCGACCAGTCGTAAGAAAAACCGATCTTGCTCATCTGCTCGCCATAGCGCTTGATGTTTTTGTCGGTGGTCACGGCCGGGTGTTGGCCTGTCTGAATGGCATATTGCTCGGCCGGCAGCCCAAAGGCATCGTAGCCCATCGGGTGGAGCACATTGAACCCCTTGTTGCGTTTATATCGTGACACGACGTCCGAGGCTATGTAGCCCAGCGGGTGGCCAACGTGAAGCCCTGCGCCCGAGGGGTAGGGAAACATGTCGAGCACATAGTATTTGGGGCGCGAGTGGTCTATCTCAACTTTGTATAGTTGGTCGTCTTGCCAACGTTTTTGCCATTTTTTTTCTATCTCTTTGAAATTATATTCCATCGCTTAAAAATACTATTAATTTATTTGAAAAAAGTTGATCTTTTTGAAGGTGTGATTAAAGCTCCATGCGGTTTAATTTTTTTCGGTATCTTGGCTCGTTAGGATACGCTCATATTCGGCCTTATCGCCCAGCACCTGCACCGCGCGCTGCACTTGGCTATCTTGAGATAGCGAGTGCTCAATCGCCCCCGCCACAAACGACCAACGAGTAACCACCGCACTGGCAATCAGGTCTTTGATCTGATCGGCAAAGGTGCGCAGCTCTTCCATCTTATCGTCCTTGATTTTGCTTGCTATCGATTTGAGTTCGTCGGCTATTTTGTCGTCATATTTTTCGCGCTCGGCCGCTTTGACCAACTCTTTGAGCTTCTGTGAACTCATCGATTCGTAGGCGATCTCTTTATCGGCCATAAAGCGCACAAAATCTTCGTACATCTTGTCGCTCACCACAAAGTGTTTCTCGGCCTTGGGGTGTTGGGCTGCATAGAGGTTAGCAAAATCATCGATAAAGCCATAGGCAGCGAGTATGACGCCGAATTTGCTGATATATTCCGGCTCTAACTTCACATCGGGCATCACCCCTCCCCCGTCGTAGACCTTGCGCCCGGCGGCGGTAGCAAAGGATTTGATGAGCGAATCGGGAACCACACCCACCGAACCATCTTCGCGGCGATGGGTGTAGTCCAGCGCTTGGATACACCGCCCCGATGGGGTATAATACTTGGCCGTAGTCACCTTGAATATTCCATTATAAGGAGCCGGGCGTGGCGATTGCACAAGCCCTTTGCCAAAGCTTCGCTGACCGATGATCACCGCCCGATCCAGATCTTGCAGCGCCCCTGCCGTGATCTCGGACGAGGAGGCCGAAATACTGTTGACCAACACCGCGAGCGGCAACTTGCCATAGGTGGGTTCAACCCTTGTGCGATAAGTGGCGCTCGATTGAGCTACGCGCCCTTTGATGCTCAGCGCCTTGGTGCCACGCGGCACAAAAAGTCCTACAATATCGATCGCCTCGCCCACCGATCCGCCGCCATTGCCGCGCAGGTCGAGAATCAGAGCGTGCAAACTATCTTTGGCTGCCAAACGATCGATCGCCTCGCGCACCTCGCGCGCGGAACCCTCGATAAAAGAGTTCAGCCTCACATAGCCCACCCCATTGCTTACCATACCCGCATAAGGCACACTGGGCACGGTGATCTTGCGCCGAGTGATCACCACTTCGCGCGTTGTGGTGGTGTCGGCAATGGGACGATATTTGAGCGTGAATTTCGTATCGGGATCGCCTTTGAGCATGGCGCTCACCTTGGGCGAACCGAGCCCTTGGAGCGACACTCCGTCGATCTCTAAGAGTCGATCGCCGGCCCTTAGACCAACCTCCACCGATGGCGTACCCTCATATGGTTCGGCAATCTCCACCCAACTTTTGGCGCCCAAGCCTCGTTGACGAATAAGCGAACCGATGCCCCCATATTTGCCCGTGACTTGGTATTCAAAGTCGCTCATATCTTTGGCCGGTATGTATTCGGTGTATGGATCGAGCTCCCCGAGCATGCCGCTCAGGGCGTCTTGCACCATTTTGTCGGGCTTTGTGCTGTCTACATAAAAAAGATTGGCATCGCGATAGACCGAAAGCAGGATCTCCATACCACGCGCAGTTTCTAGCTCGCGCGCGACGGAAGAGTCGCTCTTCTGCCCCATCTTCTGCCCCATAGCCTCACCCAAAGCCCCAACAAACAAAGCCGCCACAACGGCCACCATTACTTTTCTCATCTTCACTTTCCCTGTTTTCAAAAACAGTTAATCGCCTTTTTTTTTCTGAGGTAACTAACTGCTGTTATTATAAAAATACCTAGTTGATCACTATCTAATAAACGTACCGATACGAAAAGCAATTTTCACGACCTCTTTGCGTGGGCCGCTGATTCGCGATAGTCCGTCGACAGTGCTCACCGTGATTTGATCTTCATAGATGAGCATCAATCGCTTCATGCTCGACACGGCGCGGAATTGCAACTCGCCCGGCGCTTGATCTTCGCCCCCAAGAGGCATATAACCACATCGGGACATCACGTCGTTGAGCTCTTCTTGGCGCATAGAGGCGTTGATTGTCAATGTTTTGACCGTGAAACCAAAAAATGGGTAGAACAACGCAAAAAGCAAAACGATACCCAACGCAACAAATCCACGAGTAGTGGAAAGTACGGTCGAGAAAGGCACTTTCACCATGCCCAAAGCACTCATCAACATAAATATTATGACAAATAAAATCGTCAAATAAGCCACATACTTAACAACACGAATAATGTATTTTTTCATTTTTTTTAGATTTTTTCTGTTAATTTTATTTTTCTAATATTTCTATATCCGAAATTTTCTTTGCGCGCCCCGCCGCTCAACGTTTTTTGGCGAGCAAGGTGGCCGCCTGAGCACGTGCCGCATCGCTCACATCGGCTCCCGAGAGCATGGCCGCTATCTGCTCTTGGCGTTCGGCGGCCGCGAGCTCTTTGATATGCGTTCCGTTATCTTTGTAGACCAAAAAATGGTGATCGCCCTTGGCTGCCACTTGCGCTAGGTGAGTGATGTTGATCACTTGCAACCCTTGGCCCATGGCCTCTACCATCGAGCCCATAGCATCGGCCACCGCGCCCGAAACGCCGGTGTCGATCTCGTCGAAAATAATGGTTGGCAGTTGCATCGAGCGCGCCACGAGAGCCTTCAAAGAGAGCATCACGCGCGACATTTCGCCCCCCGAGGCCACCTTGTCGAGCGGCAAGAGCTCCTGTTTGGCGCCGCCGGCAAACATAAAGCGCACTATATCGCGCCCCGTTTGGCTGAGCTGCTCGGCGGGAGTGATCTCGACCTTGAACTGCGCGCCGACCATGCCCAATTGCCCGAGCGACGATTCGACTTCGCGCGTCACTTGCACAGCTGCCGCGGCTCGTTCTTCGCTCAGGCGATCGGCCAAAACATTGAGCGCGGCGAGTTCTTTGTCCACCGCTGCGGCCATTTGTTTCTGGATCGTTTCGCCCCCCTCGATGGCCATATACTCTTTCTTGAACTCTTCGAGCCGAGTGAGCAATTCGGTGCCATCTTGCACCTGCTCGCTTTTCATCACACTATATATACTGTCTAGCCGTTCGTTGATAAAGATCAATCGTTCGGGGTTAGAGGTCACCTGTTCACCGATCGAATCGACCTCTTGCGCAATATCGCGCAACTCGATTTGCACCGAATTGACACGATCGGCCAACGAGGCCACCGACGAAAACTTGCGCCCGGCCCGCGTCAGGGCTAGCACGATTGTCTTGACGCGCAACAAAACGCCCTGCTCGTCGTCCTCCATCACCGATGAGGCCTGTGCCAAATCGGTGGCTATATCTTCGGCGTTAGAAAGAATGGCCTGTTCTTGTTCCAAGGCCTTGCATTCGCCTGCTTTGAGTTTGAGCGCTTCGATATGTTCGATATGAGTCAATAGAAATTCGCTCCGCTCGGCGCCTGCCGCGGCAGCCCTCACTACTCGTTGCAACTCGCTCTGCGCGGTGCGATAAGCCCCCCACTGAGCGGTATATCGCCCCCAAAGCCCCCCGTCGGCAGAAAGAGCGTCGAGTATCTCGCGCTGAAAATCGGCGCGCACCACAAGCAAGGTCTGATGCTGGGAATGAATATCAACCAAACGCCCCACCAAATCGCGCAACAAAGCCACCCCAACGGGAGTTGTGTCGACAAAAGCGCGCCCCTTGCTCGATCGCGACACCACACGTCGCACAACGATTTGCGGCGAGTAGTCGAGCTCGTTCTCTTGAAAAAACGATTCCAAGCCGGCTCTGGAAATATCGAACTCGCCCTCGACCACCATCTGCTCGCCAGCCACCCCGATCACACTCTGTTCGGCCTTGCCCCCGGCGAGCAAACCCAATGCGCCAAGCAAAATCGATTTGCCGGCCCCGGTCTGCCCGGTGATGGTGTTCAGACCCGGATAGAGATCCAAGTCAAGATGCTCGATAATGGCGTAATTTTCTATATGAAGGTGAGTTAACATTGTGGTGTAACTTAGCTTGTTGGTTGTTCTTTTTTTCTCGGGGGTTGACTTCGAGCCGGGCAATACTCACTTTACGGGAAGTAAACTCCGTCTTTGGCCAGCCCCAAGTTCGTTGCGCAATCTAATCCCCTAAGGCTCCTTGGTTTTTAAGGTGAAGAAATACATAATCTGCAATATCACCGGCCACCTGCCGTTTGCTTTTGAGCTCAAAGGCCTGCCGGCCGAGCGTGTCGATGATCGTTATCTTGTTGGTGTCGGTGGCAAAACCGGCTCCACTATCCGATAGCGAATTGAGCACAATGGCGTCCAGATGCTTGCTCTTTAACTTCGCCATGGCGTGCTGCTGCTCGTGGTCTGTTTCGAGCGCAAAGCCAACGGTGAACTGCTCCCGACGCTTTGTGGCCGACAGTGTGGCGGCTATGTCGCGCGTGGGCACCAGACGTAAGGTCAAATCGGCCTCGGAATGTTTGATCTTATGCTCGGGCACATCGTCCACAGTATAGTCGGCCACGGCCGCGGCAAAAATAGCAACATCACACTTATCGAACTCCGCCGCCGCTGCCTCATACATTTGTTGGGCGCTCATCTGCCCCTTGATCAAGACAACATCGGCCCCCCGCGCAGAAAATTCTGCATAGAGAGCTTGCCCCATCTTGCCGGTAGAAAAATTGCTGATATAGCGCACCGGATCTATCTTTTCGATCGTTGCGCCGGCGGTGATCATCACTCGTCGCCCCACAAAATCTGCGCTATGCTCCCCTGCGCGGGGGGCGATCTGAGTTACAGCCTGCGCTATTGTTTCGGGCTCGGCCATACGCCCCTTGCCCACTAAGCCGCTAGCCAAGAAGCCTTCGCCCGGCTCCACCACCTCCACCCCTCGATTAATGAGGGTCGCCATGTTGGCCACCGTTGCCGCCGCCGCCCACATATCCAGATCCATGGCCGGAGCCACCACAATGCGCCCACGAGCCGAGAGCACTGTGCATAGCAATAAGTTGTCGGCTATGCCGGCGGCCATTTTGGCCAGCGTGTTGGCCGTTGCCGGAGCCACCACAATCACATCGGCCCATGTGGCCAACGAGATATGAGAGTTCCATGCCCCGTTTTCGGGATCAAAATTTTCGACCACCACCGGATTACCCGACACAGTGGCCATGGTGAGCGGTGTGATGAAATCCTTAGCCGCACGAGTCATCACAACGCGCACCGAATGGCCCGAACCGACAAAAAGGCGCACCAAATGCGCCGCCTTGTAGGCCGCAATGCCACCTGTAACGCCAAGAATGATATTCATCTTCTTAAAAAATTATATGGTGACTTCCTTTTTTTGTGGCTTTACTCTTTGACCTCTTTTGCGTGAGTTTCAACGAGTTTGCCTTCCAAGAACTCTTCGGTGGCCGTTAGCGAGGCTTTGGCTTGACGTTCGTAGTAGCGCGAGATTTCTATCTGTTCGCGATTTTCAAAGGTCTCTTCCAAGTTGTCTGACGTGCCGGCAAAATCAGCCAATTTTTGTGTTAATTCGTCTTTGGTCTCCTTCGATAGTTGCGCCGCACGACGGGCCATGATCACCACCGATTCGTAAATATTGCCGGTCGGAGCGTCTATTTCGCTCAGCGTGCGCGTTACTGTGTTAGTTGGTCTTTGTTTCATTATTTTTTGCTAATTTTTTCTCTTGTTTCAACTGTTTTTTGATCGCAGGGAGCGATTTGGTAAGCTCTTTAATATCCTCGCGCAGCGCGATGCGTTCGTCTTTGTCTTTGACCAAGAATATTTTATTTTTATTTTCGTCGATTCTGTCGCGTGTTTTCTTCAACTTTTCGATTGTCGTTTCGATCGCTTGGCTCATCACGCCATTTTCGGCAGTGAATTTTTGTGCCTCTTCGAGCATTCGGAGCAATTCTCGGTCGAATTGTTTGCTTTCGGGGTATGCCGATTTGAAGTTATAGTATGAGTCGATCATCTTCAAATAGCGATCCAACTGTTTGGCATAGACGCTGTTACGAGCATACGCGTGCCACGATTTGCAAACCAAGAACATCATGTCTTGTTTGTATGGGATCTCCGGAAAATCTTTGAGTGCCGACCGCAGCGCGGTTACCGCCGATTGATAGTGCCCCAATTTATAGTAGAGTGCCGCATTGAGGTATGTCTTGTAGTACAGTTTGTTGGTGAGCTCTTCGATCAATTTTTGTAGGTCGGGCACATAGGTCGAAGTGGGATGCCGCGCCACAAATTCGTTGAAGGCCACCAGCGCACGTTTTGTGTCGCTTTGGTCTTTTTCGGCAGGCAGCGATAGGTGATAGAAGCTCATGCCATAGAGGTATTCGGCCTCGGTGGTGAAGGGTGAACGAGTAAATTCGTTGCGATATTGGTCCATCATTTGCCCTGCCGACACGTAGTCTTCCATGTTGTAGGCCGCCTTACCCATCATAAAGACGATAGAATCTTGGCGTGGAGTGCCCACCAATGCAGGTAGCACGTTGTCCATCAAGGTGAACGATTTGTTGTATTTTCCTGTTTTATAGAGCCTCATTGCCTCGGTGTATTTTGCTTCTATGTCGTTGCTTTTGAGCAACTTATTAAAGCCGCTACACGAACTAAGGAGCACAGCCACCACCAAGACAGGGAATATTTTTCTCATACCGCTATTTATTTTAAGCATACCATTCAAAGGGCAAAGATATGATTTTTTATCATATTTTTCAGAAACATTTTTGCTTATTTAACCCCACGGCACACGAATATCCCACGAAAAGCTAAAACATAGGGACTAAATCCCACGAGAAAGTGGAGCGCACAAATTTTCGATCGAGAAAATGTGTGTGCGCGGTGGTGAAGCCCAAATATTCGCCGAATGGAGTTAGATCTTTTTGCGATAGTTGGTAGCGACACAAAATAGTGTCGCTGCCAACGGGGGTGAGACAGAGCACCGAATCCACCGCAATGCGGCACGCCTGCACATAGTACATGTCGTCCAAACTACGCTCCTTGTTGACCAAGGCTTGCCCTTTGTCGGTCATCTCTAATTTTAGTATCGTGCGCCACGAATTGCTCGACCCTAGCTTGGCCTCAATCAAGCCGGTGTCGATCAGTTTGCCGTATTTTCTACGTATAAAAGCCTTGGGGTCGGTGTGATTTTCGCCGGTCAGCACTTGGGGTGCAAGGTGGATCGGAGCATAGAAAGGCGAGGTGAACTCTTCTTGCAGGGCGAGAGTTTCCCGAGCCTCTTGGGGGGTGAGCTCACCCGCGCAGGCAACCAAAAAAATGGTGAATAGTGCAAATATTACGTTTTTATTCATTTTGGGCGGATTTATAAGGCGCAAGTTAGTAAAATTATCTATATTTGTAACAAAAATTGGGGTTACTACCCATTATATTTCATAAATGGAAAAGGTTTATATCTTTGATACAACATTGCGCGATGGCGAACAAGTGCCTGGTTGTCAATTGAGTACTGTCGAAAAAATCGAAGTTGCTCGTGCTCTCGAAGCTCTGGGTGTTGATGTTATCGAGGCTGGTTTTCCGGTCAGTTCGCCGGGCGATTTCCGTTCGGTGGTCGAAATTTCAAAGGCTGTCAGTGCGCCCACTATTTGTGCGCTCACCCGTTCGATAGAAAGCGATATTGACGCGGCCGCCCAAGCTCTGAAATATGCGCGTCACCCCCGGATCCACACCGGAATCGGGGTGTCGCCTCAACACATATACGACAAATTGAACTCCAACCCCGACGAGATTTTGGAGCGTGCGGTGGCGGCGGTCAAATACGCCAAAAAATTTGTCGAAGATGTGGAATTTTATGCCGAAGACGCCGGACGAGCCGACAACGAATACTTGGCGCGAGTGGTGGAGGCGGTGATCAAAGCAGGAGCCACGGTGGTCAACATCCCCGACACCACCGGCTACTGCCTGCCCGGCCAATATGGCCGGAAGATCGAATACCTGATCAACAACGTGCGCGGAGTAGAAAAAGCGATCTTGGCCACCCACTGCCACAACGACCTAGGCATGGCCACCGCTAATTCGCTCGCCGGGGTGATTGCCGGCGCGCGCCAGATCGAGTGCACAATCAACGGCATAGGCGAAAGGGCGGGCAACACCGCCTTAGAAGAAGTAGTGATGGCGCTTCGTTGCCACAAATCTTTGGGGCTCGACACCTCGATCGTGAGCCAACACATCACCTCGATTTCGCATCTTGTCTCCTCGCTCATGAGCATGCCCGTGCAGGCCAACAAGGCTATTGTGGGGCGCAATGCCTTTGCCCATTCATCGGGGATCCACCAAGACGGAGTATTGAAAAAGCGCGAAAATTATGAGATCATAGACCCGCGCGATATTGGTTTGTCCGACAATTCGATTGTGCTCACCGCTCGCAGCGGTCGTGCGGCTTTGAAGGATCGATACGAGAAGTTGGGCTATTCGCTTGCCGGCGACGAATTGGACGCCACGTATCAACAATTCTTGAAATTGGCCGATGTCAATAAAAATATACAGGACGAAGATTTATTGGCTTTGGTTGGCGAGGCTGTTGTGGCGCGTCATGCGCGGCGCATCAAGTTGCAGTATTTGCAAGTGCTTTCGGGCACTCAGAGCCCGGCAGCGTTGATTAGGGTAAAGATTGGCCAAGACGAGTTTACAGGCACGGCAACGGGCAACGGGCCAATCGACGCCTCGATCAACGCCCTGCGCACGATCATCAAGGAGCAGTGTACGTTGCAAGAGTTTTTGATCCAAGCCATGACCAGAGGCTCGGACGACACGGGCCGGGTGCATGTGACCTTAGAGAGTGACGGGGTGTATGTGCATGGTTTTGCCACCCATACAGATATAGTGATGGCGGGTGTGGAGGCCTATATTGATGGTGTTAATAAATTATTGTAGGGTGACTCCTGAAAATCGTTTTTTCTTCGTTGGACTTCGGTCTTAAAATCCGCACTTACGTAGAAATTACATATAGAAGCACATAAAAATTGTGGCAACAGATTTGCTTGATTATATACCCTAAAAGTAAGTGAACGAAACAAAATAAAAAAACAAAAGAGTGGAAAGAGGTAATTTCTTAGATCGCGCTATCGAGCGAGCTGTTTTGGTGGGTGTGATCACGCCTGCCGTTGGCGAACGTACGGCGGCTGAGTACCTCGATGAGCTGGCTTTTTTGGCCAAAACAGCAGGTGCTCAGACCGTTAAAATCTTCACCCAAAAGTTAGCCACACCCCATCGTAGCACTTTCGTTGGGCAGGGCAAGCTAGAAGAGATCAAAGTTTTTTGTGCCGACAATCAAATCGACACCGTGATCTTTGACGACGAATTGACGCCATCGCAACTGAGGAATTTGGAGCGCGAATTGGAGATGAAAATTCTCGATCGTACGAATTTGATTCTCGACATTTTTGCCGCGCGTGCCACGACAGCCTACGCCAAAACGCAGGTCGAGTTGGCGCAATATCAATATCTTTTGCCTCGTTTGACGGGCATGTGGACTCACCTCGAACGCCAACGTGGGGGGATCGGCATGCGTGGGCCGGGCGAAACGGAGATCGAGACCGATAGGCGAATAATCCGCGACAAGATAGCTCGGCTCAAAGAGCAGCTCGCAAAGATAGATCGACAAATGGCCACCCAACGATCTTCGCGCGGAGCGATGGTGCGCGTGGCCTTGGTGGGCTATACCAATGTTGGCAAATCGACTTTGATGAATATTTTGGCCAAGAGCGATATATTGGCCGAAAATAAACTTTTTGCCACCCTAGATACCACCGTGCGCAAGGTGGTGGTAGACAATCTGCCATTTTTGCTGTCGGACACCGTTGGTTTTATCCGCAAGTTGCCCACACAACTTGTCGAGTCGTTCAAATCGACGCTGGACGAAGTGCGCGAGGCCGATTTATTGCTCCATGTGGTGGATATTTCGCACCCACAGGCCGAGGATCAAATGCAAGTAGTTAGCTCTACGCTCAAAGATATAGGCGCGGCCGACAAAGCGATCTACACTATCTTCAACAAGATAGACCAATACACCTATACCCCTTTGCCGGCCGATGATTTGGTGAACGTTCCACAGGCCATCAACATGCCGCTCGAAGTGTTGGAGCGCACCTACATGGCGCGTTTGCCGGCCTCGATTTTTGTGTCGGCCGCAGAGAAAACCAACCTGCCGCGCTTGAAAGAGGAGCTTTACAAGATGGTGCGTGACATTCACATAAAGCGCTATCCGTCGAATAATTTTTTGTACTAAAAAAGAAGATAAAAATATGGTTAGAGTAAGATTTGCACCCTCGCCAACGGGAGCCCTACACATAGGAGGTGTGCGCACGGCATTGTATAACTACCTTTTTGCGCGTGCTCATGGCGGGACATTTATTTTGCGTATCGAGGACACCGATTCGGGGCGTTTTGTGCCGGGAGCCGAGCAATATATCGTGGAGGCGCTCAAATGGTGTGGCATTGTGGTGGACGAAGGAGTGAGCGTTGGCGGCCCTCATGCGCCGTATCGCCAGAGCGAGAGAAGCGAAATTTATTTGAAATACGCCACCGAATTGGTGGCCAAGGGCGACGCCTACTACGCCTTCGACACGGCTCAGGAGTTGGCCGCTTTGCGCGCCCGGAAAGAGGCTGCGGGCGAGGCTTTTGCCTACAACTTCCAAATCCGCGAAAAGCTCCGCACCTCGCTCACCATGAGCCCGGGCGAGCTCGAAGAGTTGCTCGGCAATGGTACGCAATACGTTATCCGATATAAAATGCCCAAAGACGAACAGATCGTAATGCAGGATCTGATCCGCGGACAAGTGATTGTCAATTCATCGACCCTGGACGACAAGGTGCTCTATAAATCGATGGATCATTTACCAACCTATCACTTGGCCAACATTGTGGACGACCATCTGATGCAGATCACACATGTGATCCGCGGCGAGGAGTGGTTGCCTAGTTTGCCGCTCCATTACGTGCTCTATCGTTCGCTGGGTTGGAGCGACACACAGCCCCAATTTGCGCACCTGCCGCTGATTCTTAAACCCGACGGCAAGGGCAAGCTATCCAAACGCGATGGTGACAAACTGGGTTTTGCCGTTTTCCCTTTGCAGTGGACACCGGAGGTGGGCGATGGGGCGAGGGGTTTTCGCGAAGATGGTTTCTTGCCCGATGCTTTTATCAACATGTTGGCTCTCTTGGGTTGGAGCCCGGGGGGCGATCGCGAGATAATGACAATGGAGGATATGGTGGCCGACTTTTCGTTGGACAAGGTGAGTAGGTCGGGTGCTCGTTTCGATCCCGACAAGGCGCGTTGGATCAATGCCGAATACCTACACCACTCGTCGGACGCTTTTTTGGCCGAATATCTAATGCCGATTTTAAGAGAGCACCATATCGAGGCTTCGGTGGCCTATGTGGAGCATGTTTGTTCGCTGGTCAAGGAGCGCGCCACTTTGCTCACCGATCTGTGGGATCTGTCGCGTTTCTACTTCATAGCGCCCACAGAGTACGACCAAAAAGTGGTTGCCAAGTTTTGGAAGGGCGACAATCCGCGCCACTTGGCTCGAATACTAGAAATAGTAAAGGCGATGGATACAATCCAAGAGCAAACGGCTCAGGCAACGATCCACGACTTTATCACCCAAGAGGGGCTACCAATGGGGGGAGTGATGAACACACTTCGCCTTTCGCTTGTGGGCGCTAATATGGGTGCTTCGTGTTTTGCAATCATGGAGACCTTGGGACAAAAAGAGAGTGTTCAACGAATAGAACAAGCACTGAAAATTTTGCCAATGAACGATAATTAAATCAAAAAAAATGCCACGTCTACTGACCACCGTTGTTGTCTTATGGCTAAGTTTTTCGTTAGCCTTGGCTGCGCCAGCCATTAATAGGCCTATCGAGATCACGCAGAGTGATGGTTCGCGTTTGACCATTGTGGTCTCGGGCGACGAATATTATCGCCTCACCACAACAATAGACGGTTATCAGCTCATGCAGCGTGACGGCATATACTACTATTATGATGCCGCGTCCACCAAAAGCACCGGTGAGCTTCTTCGGGCTTCCGATCCGGCCGATCGATCGTCTGCCGAGCGAATGGCTCTCTTTGGGCGTATGCGTGGGCGAGTGGACGGCCTAAGCCCTTTGGATGCCAATCGGGGCGATTATTCGACAAGCGCACAACGAATGGAGGCCTTGATGAACCCCAATCGGCCCAGCAGCAAGGCCACCGAGCCCCAATTACCCAAAGAAGCGTTGGTGTTGCTAGTCGAGTTTGCCGATCTGAAATTTCGATCTTCGGCCGCGCACGATCAATTCGATCAATTGCTCAACACAAATCCCAAAAGTGCACAAGCCTATTTTGCCGACAATTCGATGGGCAAATACAAACCGACGTTCTTCGTTCCGCCAGTCATTACGCTCAGCAAAGGCTACGCCTACTATGGGCGCAATGAACGGCAAAACGGCCAAGATCAAGATGGCAAGGTGAACGAAATGGTGGTTGAGGCTTGCCGTGCGGCACGTGCTAACGGGTCGGTCAATTTCTCGCGTTTCAACACCGATGGTGACGCCAATTATGTGGATATAGTCTATCTGATTTTTGCCGGCGACAACGAAGCCGAGGGCGGTGGAGCCGACAAGATATGGCCACACTCCTCGCAATTGGTTGGCGCCAATAGCATTGTGCTCGACGGGGTGCGTCTGTCTAAATATGCGTGCACCTCTGAATTGCATGGCTCGGGGCGAAGTGCCGTGATGATGGGTATTGGTACTTTTTGTCACGAATATTGTCACGTGCTGGGTCTGCCCGATTTCTACGACACAGACAACCAGACGGGCGGCTACAGCAAAGGGCTATACAACATATCGATCATGTCTTCGGGCAATTACAACGACGACGGGCATACGCCTCCCCACTTGAACGCCTTGGAGCGCTATATGTTGGGTTGGTCTACTTTTTTGACCTTGCTGCCCGACCAACAAATATCGCTCGCCCCGGTCCAAACGGGCAATCAAGCCTATTTTATCCCTTCGCTGGCCGATGTGCGCGAGTTTTATTGCATAGAGAGTCGGACAAACACCGCTTGGGACAACGCAAACTCGATGCCCAACTTCGACGGCCTATTGATCTATCATGTCGATATGTCGAACAACGATAGCGGCAACGGCATACTTTCGAGCGAAAGGTGGCGTACCAACACAATCAACGCCAACAAGACGCACATGTGTATGCGTTTGATCGAAAGTTCGGGCGGCGAACTGGATGGCTTCAGCGCCACACCGCAATTGATTCTCTATCCCGGTTTGCGCCATACCACCGAATTTACAGGACGTAGTTACGGCGGTATTGATTGGCGAGGCAACCCGGTGCAGATCGAATTACAAAACATCACTTGGAGCCCAACCAAGAGCACTTTCGCCACACGCGCTTCGCAAGGCACGGGCAAACTCATAAGCATCGTACCCTCGCAACGATCGATGAAAATCGTGATCGACACCGAACACGCCACGCCTCAAAAATATGTGATCACCTATCGTCACACGGCATCCACCATCACCCTACGCGCCGAAATCCCGCCGGCCGACAACTCGATAGTCGTGCGAAATCTTAGCCCCAACTCCAAGTACGAAGTGATTCTGGCCTCCGTTGTCGAGGGTAGCGAAATTGCGCTCCTAAAAGCCAACGTACAAACCCTGCCCCTGACGGCGCCTTTCCCCGCCATCAAAGGGTTGAAGGCCAACTACACGGTGGGCGAGATGTTGGTGGGCGAGGTGACCAACCTTGCCAGCCCGGCTCGCAGCGTGATCTTCGATGTCGATGGTCAGCCAATTCCCACAACGGGCTATAAACTCGCTCGCAACGGCCTCTTTACGCTCAGTTGCACAATCATATACGAAGATAGCGGCGAGCGCGAAGTAATATCACGACAAATTAAAGTCAATTAGAGATGAAACGGTTTTTAGCTATATTTATATTTACGATCGGCGTCACGTTCCCCTTTGTCGCCTGTCACCAAATAGTGTCAATAAACGATACTTATGTGACTCGCTTTGTCAATGAGTCGAGCACAGAGGGGCTCTATTTCGCGGGGCGTGCGCTTTTGGTGCGCAACGATAATCTACACCAAATCAGTCGACGACCTAAGGGTTACCGCATTCAGAGTGACGATCAGTTGCTCTATGTGGACATGATGCTCGACAAGATGCCCACCCACGTGGGCGATAAATGTACGATGAGCCTCACCATTGCAGGCCTAAGCGAAGTGCCTAGCGGCGCGCAACCGGTGATACTCCGACAAATCAAAGACAACAAACTCTGGTTGTGGAGCGAAGATACCCAAGTGGGATTGGTGATGCCGCAATTTTAATATTCCCCTGCCGGGGCGTCTATTTAGGCCCGCCCCCGCTCGGAAAAGTTATTCGATATAAATACTTTAAGTGACTGGTAAAAAAATGAATCGTTGGCTGAAAATAACCCTTTGGGTGGTCGGTTCGCTCTTGGGGGTGATCTTTTTGGTGTTGGGGCTAGCTCTGTGGTTGCTCACACCCGAAAGGTTGACGCCCATTGTCAATCAATACGCAAGCGAATATCTGGAAGCCGATGTGAAGTTCGAGAAGATCGATGTATCAATCTTTAGCGATTTTCCACACCTAGCTCTCTCGCTGCTCGATGGGCAAGTGATTTCGCGAGCCTTGCCCAACGAGCGCGACACACTGCTGAAATTCAAACAACTGGACATATCTATCAATGCTTGGGATCTGATCCTTAGGCAACGAGCCAATGTGCGCGCGGTGAGCCTTAGTCGTGCGCGGCTCAGGGCCTTGATCGACACCTCGGGGCACGCCTCGTGGGACATACTGCGACCAACCGCCCCCGACTCCGACACTTCGAGCTCGTCTTTTACCTTTAACCTCCATCGTGCGGTGATAGATCGAGGTTTTGAGATCTATTTTTTCGATGCTCGCGACTCGACCACCTTCACCGCCGGCTTTGAGGGGCTAAGCTTTGAAGGCGAGTTGGGCGATGATCTATCGAAACTGAGGATCGATCAGCTAAAGAGCAAAAATATCGGCGCACGAGGCTATATCCCCTCTCAGGGGTTGCGCTTCGAGAGCTTGGCGCACGAAATTGCAATCGAGAAGCTACCCTCACAAAAGGGCTATCACTTGATCTTTAACTCACAAAACTCGCTCACCGCCCATGGCGACACTCTGGCCGATAAATTGCCGCTGAATATCGCCAGCTCCTTCTCTTTTGCCCTAGCCCCAACTAAGCATATCACCCTCTCGGCCACCACCGTCACCATAGCCTCGGTGGCCGTCGAATTGCAAGGATCGCTCTGCGCCACTAATGATTCGATCATCAGTAGCGACCTTAGCGTCAGCCTGCCGGCCTTGTCGGTGGCCGATGCGCTGAGCTATGTGCCTCAATCGCTCAAAGGCACCATGGGCAAACTATCGACCGACATTACGCTGAATTTCCGGAGCCACATCACAGGCGCCTACAACATGAGCCAAGGGCGATTGCCGCACATCAAGGCGCGAATTTTGTCGACCGACGGCTTTTTGGCCTACCAAGGCGTCAAGGCGCGTGTAGACCATTTTGTGATCGACGCCCTAGCCGACTACAACCCCGATCATATCGAAAAATCGATGGTGGCGCTTCGTCGGCTCGAAATCCAAGGCTCGGGGATCGACATTAATGCCTCAGGTTCGGTGAGCGATTTTTTGCGCGATCCGCTCCTTGATGGCAAGGTCGAGGCGGCGATCGACCTCACGCGCCTATCGTTTGAATTTCCATCGACACGTGGCATCACCGCCTCGGGCAAGGTGCTGCTCGACGCTTCGTGTCGGGCGCGGCTCAGTAATCTCTATTTGGGGGGCTTGGCGCATACCACCATCGCCTCGCGCGTGGATTTCGACAACACACATATCTCTTCGCCGCTCGATTCGTTGGACTTCACGGGGCGCGGCCATATCACTTTCCGATCGAACAAAAACAAGGCCGACAGTGTGGTCGAACGAGGTCTGGCCGTTTTGCGCACCTCGCTCACCCTGGACACGCTGCATCTCAAGATGGGGCACGCGCTGATGGTCGCAGGGCGCGATCTGAGTGTGTCGGCACTCACCGGCGCATTGCGCTATGGAAAAAAAGAGAAGAAACAGGTAGTCCCTTTCCATGGCACTCTTTCGGCAGCACGAATGATGGTTCAAGGTGCCGATTCGGCAATGATCCGTATGCGTAAAGTGAATTTCGATTTCAGCGTCACTCCTTCCCCCGGCGATCGGCATATCCCACATTTGGTGGCCACACTCTTCGCTCAGCGAGCCTCGGCCAGTGCCGGACTGAACCGTTACAGTATGCGTGATGCAAATTTTAGCTTCGTGTCCACCATTCTCAGCCGCGAGCAAGACTCGCTCCTTCGACGATCGGCCATGCTCGACGCCTTGCAAAAACGCTACCCACAAGTGGCACGACAAGATTTGATGCTCTATGGACGCATGATGCGCTCGGTGGGGATCGCCAAAAAAGACGAACTGGCCTCCGGCGACTTGGATCTGAAAATGAGCGACGATTTTATCTCCATCTTGCGCCGTTGGCGAAGCACAGGGCAGGTCACTGTCGCCTCGCTAGGCCTTGTCACCCCCTATGTGCCGCTACGCACAAGGCTCACGGGGCTGGATTTTGCCTTCACCAACGACTCGGTAGCCCTGAAAAATGCACGAATCAAAGTCGGCCATTCGGACATCGAACTCTCAGGGCGAATCACCAATCTCGGCCGTGCGCTCAGCGGGCGAGGTAACCTGGGTATCAAATTTGCCGTCACCGGCGATACGCTCGATCTCAATGAACTGGTGATGGCGCTCAATTCGGGAGCCAGCTCGATGGATCAAGTGGAACACATGATCACCTCGCAAACCACCGAGCAAGAGGCCGCCGAAATCATAGCCACGCAGAATGCCGAACAACAAGCCTCGCAATTGATCATCGTGCCCAAAAATATCGACATGCAATTAGATCTGGAAGTCAAACACGCCACGTGGGGCGATCTGACGATGAATTATCTGCATGGCGAACTGATAACGCACAACAGAATATTACAGATCAACGACTTAGGAGCGCTCTCGTCGATCGGCGCCATCGAGTGTAACGCAGTCTATGCCACCCACAGCAAACAAGATATTACCACCGGTTTCGACATCGAATTGCGCGGGGTCGACGTTGGGGCGCTGATCGACCTACTGCCACAAGTAGACAGCTTGTTGCCGATGCTCAATTCGTTTGAAGGCAAACTCAACTGCACACTCGCCGCCACAGCTTCGCTCGACTCGACAATGACTATTTTGATTCCCACGCTCAACGCGGCCGGCTCTATTTCGGGGACTGACATGGTGCTGCTCGATGGCCAAACGTTCTCTGAAATCGCAAAAATTGCACGCTTCAAAAATAGTTCGCGTAATTTGGTCGATCGAATTTCGGTGGAGATGTTGGTTCGTAATTCGGCGATCGAAATATTCCCTTTTATCTTGCAATTAGATCGCTACAAGGCGGCTGTGAGCGGGGTGCAAAAACTTGATATGAGCTTCGATTATCATATCTCGGTGCTCAAATCGATAATCCCATTCCGCCTCGGTGTCGACATATATGGCAATACGGATAAATGGAAATTCCGTATCACCAAGGCGCGCTACAAGGACGAAAACGTGCCGTCCTACACCGCTCTGATCGACACCACGCGCATCGACCTGCGGCGTGCGATCACCGATATTTTCCACACCGGGGTCGAAAAACTGGTACTCCATCAAAGCTCGGTGGTTCCGCATGTCGACTCTTCGGAGCTGGTTAAGGCCGATTCGTTGAGTACGGTTGTCGTGCAATGAAAAAAGAACAACCGGCCGCCACTATCGAGCGCGGGATAGTGCTCCACACCACAAAATACAGCGAACGGCAAATGATTGTCCACATGATCACGGCCAGCCATTCGCGTGCCACCTATATCACCTACGTTGGGCGAGCTCAGTCGCGTCGTTTGTTTGCGCCCTTGGCGATTCTCGAATTTTCTGACACTCCGTCGACGGGCACGCTCGGCAAGATGTCGGGTGCCGGTTTGTGCCCGGCGCTTTATGATGTGTCGTCGAACATTATCAAATGCACGCTTGCTCTTTTTGTGTCGGAATTGCTCTATCGTGTGGTGCGGTCAGAGAACGAGTCGAGCGGAGATCTTTTTGCTTTTGTCGAGCGTTCGGTGATCGAGCTTGACGGGTTGCGCAATGCAACGTCGATTGCTAATTTTCACCTTTATTTCATGGTTCATTTGGCTGCTATTTTGGGT
Source organism: Mucinivorans sp. (assembly GCA_036661755.1). Lineage (GTDB taxonomy): Bacteria > Bacteroidota > Bacteroidia > Bacteroidales > Rikenellaceae > Mucinivorans. The sequence goes on from JAVWYC010000003.1 coordinate 27,958, forward strand.
TATGCTCCGCGAGCGAATTGGGGTGAGGGTATGTTTTTCGACATTAAGGCGGGTGAGTTTACCTGTCGCGAGCCGTTGGGTCATTCGTTGTGGCTTGCTCCGCGTGAGGGTGCGATATTGTATAAGTTACTGAGTGCTAGTGGGTCAGAGACC
>JAVWYC010000004.1:0-23621 GCA_036661755.1 Mucinivorans sp.
GCGTCCTTTTGAAAAAGTCACCCAAAACTTTTCTTGAAAAACTGCGTTTTTCTGAACCAGTTCTGAATGATTCCGTTTTTTTTCTGAACCGGCTCCGAGTGCTTTTTTGCTTTTTAACGTTTTTTTGACCCAACAATCAAAAAATCACAACGCACAACAATCCCCTAAATCCGCAAAATTCAATCGAATACAAAATATTAATCCGCTTTATCCTACCCACAATTACATCCCCCCCCCCAAAAAAAAAAGGCCCCTGCAACTATGCAAAAGCCCTTGCTGAAATATACTAGGCGAATGTACATATGTATACATGCCTACAAAAAACGCCCCCTAGATCGAAATGTCTAAAAGCTCAACTTCCAACACGCCCCCAGGAACAGTGATGTTAATCAGATCTCCCTTTTTTTTGCCCATCAAGGCCATGGCAATTGGCGTGTGAATAGATAGTTTTTTCTCGCGCAAATTGGCCTCGCTCTCTGAAACAAGCGTGTATTCTAATATCGCGTTTGTCTTCAAGTTCTTGATTGTCACTTTGTTGAGTATCTGAACTGTTTTGTTGTTGATGTGCTTTGTGTCGATAATTCTTGACGAAGAGATCGTTGCTTCTAGCTTAGCGATACGCATTTCAAGCATGCCCTGAGCCTCGCGTGCCGCATCATACTCTGCATTTTCAGACAAGTCTCCCTTGTCGCGTGCTTCGCCTATTTGAGCTGAAATAACAACGCGCTGAGCACGTAGTGCAGCCAAATCTGTCATTAATTTGTCGTACCCCTCTTTGGTGGTGTGGTTAATTTGTGCCATAGTAATAAAAGATAGTGCCACTACGATTTTCGGCAAATCGTAGTGACACATTAATAGTTCGGTTTAACTTTCAGACAAAGATAAATATTTTTTTTCAAAAAACAAATTTAATTTTGCTTTTTGGCTCAAAAAGCGTACTTTTGTTAGCGTGGATTGTTACAAAAGCATATCGTCAACCGCGGTTGGGGCTGTGAATGAAAAGGGTAGCCGCTTTTTGTCGTATGCTTTTGTGGTGAGTGCGGTGGGTGAAGTGAAGCCCCTTGTCGACAATTTGCGTAGAGAACATCATGCGGCACGTCATTGTGCTTATGCTTATCGGATAGGTGCTGGTGGCGAGTTTTCTCGCGCCAACGACGATGGGGAGCCTAGTGGCACGGCTGGGCGGCCGATCTTGGGGCAGATCTTGACGCGCGATTTGTCGGACGTTCTTGTGGTTGTGGTGCGTTATTTTGGAGGTACATTACTTGGTGTTCCGGGTTTGATTGCGGCCTACAAAGGTGCCGCGGTGGACGCCTTAGGCAAAGCACAGGTGGTGGAAAAGATTGTTGAAATAGAGTTCCAAGTGACAACGCCTTACGCTCTGTTGGATCGGGTTTTGCGGCTTTCCGGTCAATCGGGCGCTAGGGTAGTGGACATGGGGAGTCAGGCGGAGTTGTGTGTACTAAAAATAGTTGTTCGTCGTTCTCAATATGAGATTTTGCGGCAGGCTATTGATCGGGTTTTGAGTAGATAATTTTAGTATAAAAAATATGAAAAGTTTAGTGTCGATTGACGATTTCACTCGTGAGGAAATTCTCAAAATTATTGACATGGCAGCCGATTTTGAGGCGAATCCTGCACAGCGTCTATTGTATGGCAAAGTGGTGGCTTCGCTTTTTTTCGAGCCATCGACTCGCACGCGCCTTAGTTTCGAGAGCGCGATCAATCGTTTAGGAGGGCGTGTGATTGGTTTTTCTGATTCCTCGGCCACCAGTGTGAGCAAGGGTGAGACTTTGCACGACACAATTAAAGTAGTGTCGAATTATTGCGACTTGATTGTCATGCGCCATTCGGTGGAGGGTGCGGCGCGTTACGCGAGCCAAGTGGCTTCGGTGCCTGTGGTCAATGCTGGTGACGGGGCCAATCAACATCCATCACAAACATTGCTTGATCTGTATTCGATCAAAAAAACGCAGGGAGATTTGAGCGGGATCAATATTATGATGGTTGGTGACCTTAAATATGGTCGCACAGTGCATTCGTTGTTGCAAGCGTTGTCGCTATTCAACGCCAGCTTCACTTTTGTGTCACCCGATGAGTTGAAAATGCCAATAGAATACAAGACGTTCTTGTATGATAAAGGCATTCCATATTACGAGACAAGCGATCTTATGGAGCGTATCAATCAAGCCGATATTATTTATATGACACGTGTTCAGCGCGAGCGTTTTTCGGACGCGATGGAGTACGAGCGGGTTAAGAATGCTTATGTTCTCAAATCGGATATGTTGGTGGATTGTAAGGCTACGATGAAGATTTTGCATCCATTGCCTCGCGTAAACGAAATTGATATGTCGGTCGACGATAGCCCTCATGCCTATTATTTTGAACAGACTCAAAATGGAGTGTATGCTCGTATGGCTATTATGTCCTATTTGCTGGGGCAAATGCCCGAAAAGCGCCAATAAAAGGAAGCTAGTTGCAAGATTATATATAGTGTATAGATATTTAGTAGAAAATAATAATGAAGGAAGATAATAAAATAATGAAAGTAAGTGCAATTGAAAATGGGACTGTGATTGATCATATTCCGCCGACTGCACTTTTCAAGGTGATTGATTTGCTTGGTTTAGAGTATGTTACAACTCCGATCACTTTTGCCACCAACCTCAAAAGTGTGCGTATGGGGTGTAAAGCGATTGTCAAGATCACGGATATTTATTGCACCGACGAACAGATCAGTTATTTGGCATTGGTGGCTCCGACGGCGCGAATTTCGATCATCAAGGATTATGAAGTTGTCGAAAAGCGTCAAGTGGTGGCTCCTAGTCAAGTTCATGGTTTTGTTCGTTGCGCCAACCCTATGTGTATCACCAATCACGAGAAAATTCGTACGCATTTCACAGTTTCGACAATCAACGGCGATCTATCGCTTCGTTGCCAATATTGCGAAAAATCGACCATGCAAGAGCAATTTGAAATAATTAGATGAGCAAAGAGATCCATATAAAAGGGGCGAGGGTACATAATCTAAAAAATATAGAGCTTAAAATTGCTCATAATCAGTTAGTTGTCGTGACGGGTCTGTCCGGATCCGGCAAATCAACGCTAGCTTTTGACACTCTTTTTGCCGAGGGTCAGCGTCGTTATGTCGAGAGTTTGTCGGCCTATACGCGTCAATTTTTGGGACGTATCGAAAAACCTGACGTGGATAGCATTACCGGTATTGCTCCGGCGATTGCTGTGGAACAGAAAGTTAGCTCCACTAATCCACGTTCGACAGTCGGTACAACGACCGAAATTTATGACTACATGCGTTTGCTTTTTGCTCGTGTTGGCCATACTTTTTCGCCGGTTTCGGGTGCTCAGGTGCGCATGGATAGTGTGGACGATGTGGTTCGTTTTGTGCTTGCCATTCCCTTAGGCACTCGTGCCTTGGTTTGTGCGCGTTTGGTGCAGGCTTCCGGTCAAGGGCTCATTGAGCGTTTGACGCTTTTGCTTTCCGATGGTTTTGCGCGTCTGTTTGTTGGCGATCTGTCGGTGGGGCGAGTTGTGATGATCGAAGATTTTATTGCCGATATTGTTGAGGGTCAAGATGTTATGGTGGTTGTCGATCGATTGGTGGGTGGCGAGATGGATCGAGGTAAGGTGTTTGATTCTCTACAGCGGGCGATGGAGCTTGGGGGTGATTCGGTCGAAATTTTGCTCGAAAATTCATCTTCCGATGCCGATGGTTGGACGGCGCACCATTTTTCTCGTCGTTTCGAGGCTGATGGCATTAAATTTATCGAGCCTACGGAGTATCTTTTTTCCTACAACAACCCTCTGGGGGCTTGTCCGCGTTGCGAAGGTTATGGGCGTGTGGTTGGCATCGACGAAAATTTGGTAATTCCGGACAAAAGCAAATCAATTTTTGACGATGCTATTGTTTGTTGGCGTGGCGAGACGATGAGTTTGTGGAAAAATCGACTTGTTGCGGCGGCCGAACGCTCTAAATTGCCCATTCATAAGCCGTTTTATGAATTGACCGACGATCAAAAATTGTTACTTTGGACTGGGAATAAGTATTTTGATGGTTTGAATTGTTTTTTTGAATTTTTGGAGAAAGAGCGCTATAAAATACAATATCGTGTAATGCTTTCAAGGTACACCGGTAAGAGTATTTGTCCCGAGTGTAATGGTACTCGTTTGCGTGTGGAGGCTATGTATGTGCGTGTTGGTGATCGTACGATTGCTGAACTTTCGCATATTTATATTGATGATTTACTTGTATTTTTCAGCAATTTAGTGCTCGACGAACACGATGCTGTTGTGGCCGAGCGATTGATGCAAGAAATCACGACTAGGCTTCGATATTTGGTGGAAGTTGGTCTTGGTTATTTGACTCTCGATCGGACTAGCGCAACGCTCTCGGGTGGTGAGAGTCAACGTATTAACCTTGCCACATCGCTTGGCAGCTCGCTTGTTGGGTCGCTCTATATTCTGGACGAGCCCAGCATTGGTCTTCACCCTCGCGACACTCAACGGTTGGGTGCTGTTTTGCGTGAATTGGTCAACATAGGGAATACCGTAATTGTGGTGGAACACGAGGAACAGATCATACGATCGGCTGATACACTGATAGATATGGGCCCTGCGGCGGGTGTCCATGGCGGCGAAGTGGTCTATAATGGCCCGCTGAGTGACTTGGCTAAGGCCTCAAAACGTAGTTTGACGGCGGCCTATTTGCTGGGCAAGATGAAGATTGATGCTCCTAAGACTTTTCGTAAGTGGAATAGCTATGTCGAAATTGTGGGGGCGCGTGAAAATAATTTGAAAAACATTTCTGTGAAATTTCCGTTGGGCGTAATTACTTGTGTAACAGGCGTTAGCGGCAGCGGTAAATCTTCTTTGGTGTCGGATTTATTGTATCCGGCTCTTCGCCGCGAGGTGGTTGATACGGGTAATCGCCCCGGCGATTACGATCGTTTAGATGGTGATGTGGGGCGAATCAAAGGTATTGAATTTGTTGATCAGAATCCAATTGGTAAGTCAATGCGTTCTAATCCGGTGACTTACATTAAAGCTTATGATGAGATTCGTAAACTTTTTGCCGAAGAGCCGGCGGCTCGTGCTGCGCGTATGGAATCTTCTAGTTTTTCATTTAATATTGCAGGTGGGCGTTGCGAGGAGTGTAAGGGCGAGGGTGTTATCCGAGTTGAGATGCAATTTATGGCCGATGTCGAGCTTACGTGCGAGGTGTGTGGCGGACGTCGTTTCAAGGAGGCGGTGCTCGATGTGAAATATCGTGGAAAGTCAATTTACGACGTTTTGGAAATGAGCGTAGACGAGGCTATCGTGTTTTTTGGGGTCGACAAAAAGAGTAAATTATGCTCAAAGATCGTCGACAAACTGTCTGTGCTTCAATCTGTTGGGCTTGGTTATGTAAAGTTAGGTCAAAGTTCGTCAACACTCTCGGGTGGTGAAAGTCAGAGGGTGAAACTGGCCTTTTTTCTGCTCCGCGAAAATAGTGCCGGTCAGAATGTGTTTATTTTCGATGAACCGACTACGGGTCTGCATTTTGACGACATAAAAAAACTGCTTATAGCCTTCAATGCTTTGGTCGACAAAGGGCATACGGTGATTATTGTTGAGCATAATATGGACGTTATCAAGTGTGCCGATTGGATTATTGATCTTGGCCCGGAGGCTGGTCATGGTGGAGGAACGGTTGTTTTTGAAGGCACGCCAAAAGATATATTGAAGTGTAAGAATAGCTATACGGGGCAGTATATGGCAGCAATAAAAAATTTGTAGTTAGTGTTTCATGAGTGAATATTACATATATAGACTTGCATCTGGTGTTCGTTGCGTGCGTCATTACTCGCCTTCGCCGGTGGCTCATCTGTCCATCACTATTGGGGCCGGCACCAGGGATGAATTGCCGGCCGAGCATGGTGTAGCGCATTTGGTTGAACATCTGCTTTTCAAAGGTACCACGCGGCGTTCGGCCTATCGTATTTCGAGTGCTTTGGAGAGCGTGGGGGGCGAGTTGAACGCCTTTACCAGCAAGGAAGAGACGGTGATACATGCCTCGGCGCCTGCTGAATTTTTGGGGAGAGGGACAGATTTGCTATGTGATATTGCATTTAATTCGCTTTTTAAGCAAAGTGATATTGATGATGAATGCGAGGTGATTATTGATGAAATTAATTCATATAAAGATTCGCCTTATGATTTGATTTTCGATGAATTTGAAGAGTTGATTTTTGCAGGTTCATCGCTTGGACGCAATATTTTGGGTTCAAAAAGCAATATCAAGGGCATTAAAAGTGTTGATTTGAAGCGTTTTACACAGAGCAATTATCAGCCATCGCAAGTTGTTTTTGCTTTGAGTTCGTCGCTTTCTGTTCGTCGTTTTGAATCTTTGTGCAATCGTGTTTTTGGTTCTATCGATTGGTCGACTCACTCTTTGGCGTCAATAGTGCGAACAACGCCAGCAAAATTAGCTGTTTTTGATGTTCGGCGTTCAAAAAAATTACATCAAACGCATGTTCTTTTGGGCGGATATGCCTATTCGGCAATGAACGAAAAAAGGATTGAATTAGCCTTGTTGCTCAATATCTTAGGTGGCCCTACCTCAATCGCTTTCCTCAACCAATTGTTGCGAGAAAAATATGTGCTAACCTACACCGTCGAGGCCTCTTATTCGACCTTTGTCGATACCGGCTTGTGGAGTATTTATTTCACGTCAGAGGTATCTAAGTGTGAACGCGCTGAACGATTGATAATTAATGAATTACGGCGTTTGTCACAAGTTGAATTTACACCCATTCAGTTAGCTCGCCATAAACGTCAATTTATAGGACAATTGGTGATGAGTAGCGAGAATCGCGAAAACACCATGCTCTCGATCGCCAAAAGCATATTGTTGTATGATGGATATGAAGAGAATAGTGCGATTGCAACAAAAATCAACTCTCTGACTGCCAGTTCGTTGCGCGAAGTTGCGGCCGAAATTTTTGCCGCAGATAACGTTTCAAAATTAATGTATTATTAGCATGACATTAGATCAATATTTAGTTGCAAAAAGCGGAGCTGAGCCTGATATTTTGCGTGAATTAGCTCGCCAAACTCACTTGCGCGTCACTCAGCCACGTATGTTGTCTGGTGCTGTTGAGGGGCAATTTCTTGCAATCTTGATTAGTATGGTTGCGCCACGACGTGTGCTCGAAATTGGTACTTACACAGGTTATTCGACCATTGCGATGGCTCGTGCTTTGAGTGGCGAAGGGAAGATCGTAACGATTGAAATTGATGATGAATTGGAGGCTATTTCGTCGGAGTTTTTCGCGAAGTCCGGCTTGCAAGATCGAATTGTACAATATTTTGGCGCAGCGCTAGATGTAATGAAATCACAATTGAACGAACAGTTTGATTTTGTCTTTATCGATGCTAATAAGCGTGAATATAAGGAGTATTACAATATGTTATTCGATAAACATTTGGTTGGTTCGGGTTCGGTTATTGTGGCTGACAACACGTTGTGGAGTGGTAAAGTGTTACTTGAGGTGACCGATTGTAAAGATCAACAAACAGAGGCGATTAAAGCTTTCAATACTTTGGTGAGCGATGATACGCGAGTAGAAAAAGTGATGATCCCCTTGCGCGACGGAGTAACAATAATAAGAGTAAAATAAGATTTAGTATGAGTGAAATAATTTTGGCTATTAATCCCGGCTCAACTTCAACAAAAATTGCTCTCTATGATGGCGAAAAATTGAGTTTTGAAAGTGACATTCATCACACAAATAGTGAGTTGAAAGCCTTTGATAAAGTGGTCGATCAATTTTTTTATCGCAAAGATGCAATCGCCAAAGAAATTGAAAATCACGGAGTTAACTTGACCGACATCGATATAATTGTTGGGCGGGGTGGGTTGACCTATCCGATTGCTTCGGGGACGTATTTGGTGAATGAGGCAATGAAAAACGACCTTCGTTGTTCGCCAATTGGCGAACATGCCTCGAACCTTGGCGGGTTGATTGCCCAAGAAATGGCACACGAAATATCACAGAAAAAAGGGGTGACGGTCGAAGCATATGTTACTGATCCTGTGGTGGTTGACGAAATGCAAGAGGTGGCTCGATTGACCGGGCATCCGCTTTTTGAACGCAAGTCGATCTTCCATGCCTTGAACCAAAAGGCGGTGGCTAGACGCTATGTAGCCTCGCGCGGGGAGCGCTACGAAGATATGAACCTGATAATCACCCACTTAGGAGGTGGGATCACTGTGGCGGCGCATGCTCATGGCCGAGCCATAGATACCAGTAATGCGCTCGATGGCGATGGCCCTTTTACGCCCGAACGCACAGGTATACTGCCTCTGGTCGACGTTGTAAAGATGTGTTATTCAGGCAAATATACGGCCGAACAGATGCAGCGAATGATTAAAGGTGAGGGTGGATTTGTGGCGCATTTGGGGACAAATAACACACAAGAGGTGTTGAAAAGAATTAAAAACGGCGACCAAAAAGCGGCGTTAGTGCTCGATGCTTTATGCTATAATGTTGCAAAATATATTGGAGCCATGGCCACGGTGCTTCGTGGCCGGGTGGACGCGATTATAATTACGGGAGGAATGGCTCATTCGCCGGAGGTGGTGCAACAGATAGCATCGCGTGTTGAATTTATTGCACCGGTGGCTGTGTATGCAGGGCAAGATGAAATGAATGCCTTGGCTGTCAGTGGTTTAGGCGTTTTGCGCGGCACTGTTACGCCAAAGATTTACGCCCCCGTGCACGTAGAAAAATAAAGTGCAAGCCTTTGACTAAACCAAAAATCAGAGCCAAAATCCCGACCGTCGTTGCCGAAGATGGCACGTCCCACAGATAACTAGCCACTAGACCGCCAATGGCTGCAATCACAGCCACAAGACTAGCGAAAATCATGATGCGTGCAAAATTGTTGGTCAGCGTGTTGACAATGGCCACAGGAATGGTGAGCATCGATATAAGTAGCACAATACCAACGATTTGAATGTTGAGCACAATGGTGACGGCCGTCAGTGCAATCATGGAGTAATTGATGGCAGAAGTACACACGCCTTGTGAGGCTGAATATTCGCTATCGGCTGAAACACTGACGATTGTGCGATAAAAAAGTGTAAAAACCAAAAGTAATAAGGCTACCAAAGCAATTAAAATCTCGATGTAGCTCCACGAAGTGAGTAAAAGGTTGCCAAAGAGAAATCCCATCAGATTGGGCGCGTAACCGGGTGTGAGAAAGATAAATAGAATGCCGATAGCCATGCCCAATGACCATAAAATGCCGATAGCGGTGTCGGGTCGCAGGCGATCGCCACGCCCCAAAGCCTCGATGCCAAAGGCCGACAAAATACCAAAAACCAAGGCGCCGAGCGTTGGATCTAACCCCGCCCAATAGGCGATGCCGATGCCGCCAAACGAGCTGTGGGTGATGCCTCCGCTGAGAAAGACGAGCCTTCGGGTGACAATGTAAGTGCCTATCACTCCGCACGATATGCCAGAGAGCAGGGCAGCTAATAAGGCGTTTTGCACGAATGAATATGAAAGAAGATCGCTCATTTTTTTAGTATTTCTTTAAGAAATTGCCCTGTGGCGCTATTGTCCAAGCTCGCAATTTTTTCGGGTGTGCCTTGACCAATCAAATAACCGCCTTCGATGCCTCCTTCGGGGCCGATATCGATCACATAATCAGCTACTTTGATTACGTCTAGGTTGTGTTCGATCACGAGCACCGTGTTGCCGCGATCGACTAATTTTTGCAATACGGAAAGGAGTATTTTTACATCTTCAAAATGTAGGCCGGTGGTAGGCTCGTCGAGCAGATACATTGTACGCCCGGTGTCGCGTTTGCTCAGTTCCGAGGCTAGTTTGAGCCTCTGACTTTCGCCCCCCGAAAGAGTTGTACATGGCTGTCCCAGAGTGAGATAGCCTAGGCCAACTTCTTGCATGGCATGCAGCTTGGTGTAGATGGCCGGGTGAGCCTCGAAAAATTCACAAGCTTGGTTGATGGTCATGGCTAAAACTTGATCGATATTCTTGCCTCGGAATCTAACTTCCAGCGTGTCAGCATTATAGCGATGCCCGTTGCATGATCGACAAGTGACGTAAACATCGGGCAAGAAATTCATTTCGATCATCGAAACGCCTGCGCCGCGGCACTCTTCGCAACGACCGCCCTTGACGTTGAAACTAAACCTACCAGCCTTGTAACCACGTATTTGCGCGTCTTGTGTGTGTTCAAAAAGGGTGCGAATGTCGCCAAAAACGCCGCTATAAGTGGCTGGGTTAGAGCGTGGCGAACGACCAATTGGCGATTGATCGACAACGATCAACTTGTCGAGCTTGTCGATCCCCGTAAGTAAGTCGTAATCAAGTGGTTGGTCGTAAGAATTATAAAATTCGCGATTCAAAATCGGGCGTAAAGTGGCGTTGATGAGCGAACTTTTGCCACTGCCGCTCACGCCGCTGACCGCAATAAAAGTGCCGAGGGGAAATTTAACGGTGATATTTTTTAGGTTATTACCGCGGGCACCTTTGAGAACTAATTTTTCGCCGCTACCATGGCGACGAACTTTTGGCGTTTCGATGCAGCGAATCCCTCGCAAGTAGTCGGTGGTAAGGGTTTGGCATTCAAGTACTTGCGCCAAAGTTCCGCAGGCTACAATTTCGCCACCATGTACTCCCGCCCCTGGCCCAACGTCGATAATCCAATCGCCGGAGCGGATCATTTGCTCGTCATGTTCGACCACAATAACCGAATTACCCGCATCGCGCAACGAACGTAATGAATTGATTAGCTTGATATTGTCGCGTTGGTGGAGGCCAATGCTCGGCTCGTCTAATATATATAGTACGTTGACGAGTTCGGAACCGACCTGTGTGGCCAAGCGGATACGTTGGCTCTCGCCGCCCGAAAGGGTGCGCGAACTGCGGCTTAGCGATAAATAGCCGAGCCCCACATCGATTAAAAATCCAAGACGAGATTGTATTTCGCGTAAAATTTCGTGCGCTATGGCTTGATTTTTTTTGGTCAAACGTTTTTCGACACTAAGGGCCCATTGATGAAGCTCAACAATGCTAAGTGCCGAAAGTTGAGCAATATTGAGGCCATCGACCTTGAAAAACAAACTATCTTCCTTCAATCGTGTGCCGTGGCAAGCAGGGCAACTTTGCTTTTCGACAAATTGTTCGCGCCATTTAGCTCCGCGAGGTCCCTGGTCGACTTGATTTTCAAGATAAGCGATCACCCCCTCCCAAGCACTCATGTAGGTTGTTCCGCTGGCAGCCGTCACTCGCAGAGGCTCGTTTTCGCCCTCGATCAGTGCGTTTATGGCATCTTGATCCCATTCGCTCATCGGTGTTTTGGTGGTGTAGCCATAGCGATGAGCCAGTGCTTCGATTTTGGCATAAACCAGCGTTCCTTTGCCTTTTTTGCCCAGTGGTTCGATCGCACCACGATCGATAGAAAGTTTGTAGTTGGGAATGATTTTCGATACGTCGAACACGCTGCGTACGCCAAGTCCCGAACAAACAGGGCAGGCGCCAAGGGGCGAGTTGAAAGAGAAAGAGGCCGGTTGCGGCTCTTGGTAGGCGATGCCCGTGGTGGGGCACATAAGCGAACGCGAAAAGTAACGCAGAGGGTCGTCGGCGGAAGAGTCGAGTCGCCAAACGGCAATCGATCCCTTGCCATAACGAAAAGAGTCGCTCACACTTTTGATCAATCGCTCCTGAGCTGCACTGTCGACAAGCAGACGATCGACAACAAGCTCTATGTTGTGGATTTTGTAGCGATCGAGCACCAAGGAGTGCGTCATTTCGATCACCGCGCCATCGACACGAGCGTAGATAAAACCCTTGGAACGCAGGGTGTCGAACAATTCGCGATAGTGCCCCTTGCGCCCTTTGATGAGCGGCGCGAGAATGGCGATTTTTTGCCCTTCGTAGTGTTCGATGATCTTCTTAATGATCTGTTGATCAGTGTAGTGAATCATCTCTTGGCCTGTGGCTTTGGAGTAAGCTGTCGAAGCTCGGGCGAACAAAAGGCGTAAAAAGTCGTTGATTTCGGTCACCGTGCCAACCGTTGAACGAGGATTGCGCGATGATGTTTTTTGCTCGATGGCAATGACGGGCGAAAGCCCCGAAATTTTATCGACATCGGGGCGTTCGAGCGAACCCATAAATTGACGCGAATAGGCGCTCAGGGTCTCTAAATAGCGCCTTTGTCCTTCGGCATAAATCGTGTCGAAGGCTAACGATGACTTGCCCGAACCCGACAGACCGGTGATCACACACAGACTTTCGCTCGGAATTTGTACATCAATATTTTTTAGGTTGTGAACCCGTGCTCCCTCGACTTTTATCATTTTTTATTGAATATTGATTTTCCTTTCCAACGTCCACTTCGGTAATACAAAATTGAGGCCACCATGCCAATTGCCCACCCGATTGGGATGCTCCACCAAATACCAGAAGCACCGATGGATGGCACAAGAAGGAGCGCGGTCGGTATTCTGATGGCCCACAGGGCGATCAGAGTGGCAAACATAGTGAAAATCATAGCCCCAGCGCCGCGCAACATACCGTTGATGATGAACATAGTGGAAAAAAGAATGTAAAAAGAACTAACTACAACTAAATATTCAGTACCATAGGCAGTTACCGCTTGATCGGTGGTGAAAAGCGAGATTATTTGGTGACCAAAAATAACGATTATCAATGTGATTACCAAACATACGATCGACGAAAAAAGCAGCGTTTTGTGTAGCCCTTTTTTGACTCGATCTATCCGCCCGGCGCCTATGTTTTGACCGGTGAAACTGGTGAGAGCCATCGCAAAACTCATCGAAGGAATCACAGCCAAAGCATCTACACGCATGGCGGCCGAAAAACCGGCAATCACATCGGTGCCAAAGCCGTTGGCAATGCCCATCAAAGCAACGCCACCCAGAGCAACAAAGGCTTGCTGGATGCCCGTTGGCAGGCCGTAATCAACACATTGTTTGAAAATTTTGCGATTGAAATGTAGGTCGAAAAAATTAATATGAAATATTATTTTTTTGCTCTGATTGATATAAATAACCATCGCCAGATAGGCCACCGCGGTGGCAATAACTGTGGCCCAAGCGGCCGAAGCTACCCCCCAACCGAAAGTGACAATAAAGAGCAAATCCAAGCCCACATTGAGCAAAGCCGAGAGAATAAGAAAATAGAGCGGGGTGACCGAATCGCCCACGCCGCGCAAAATAGCAATCAAGGTATTGAACCCAAAAAGGGTGAAAATGCCCCCCAAGTAGACCTCCAAATAATCTGAGGCCATGGGAATTAGTTCGGCAGGGAGCCCCAAAAGCTCGAAAATAGTCTGACTACCAAAAATCCCAACCAAACCAACCATAACACCCATCACAAGCAAAAATATGTGGAGCGTGTCGCTCGTGCTGCGAACGTTTTCGGGATCTTTGGCTCCGAAATATTGCGAAATCACAACGCTCGCCCCACTGCCGATCCCGATGACAAGCGAAATGCAGGCAAAAACCACGGGCGTGCTGGCTCCAACGGCGGCCAAGGCCTCTTTGCCTAAATATTGCCCCACAATAACCGAGTCAACGATTTGGTACAATTGCATGAAAAGGTTGCCAAGCACAATTGGAATCGAAAATAATATGATTTGTCGGCCTATTTTACCTTTGGAAAAATCTTGCATAAATAAGAAAAAAACTATACCTTCGTCTTCGTTAACAAACGAACTACAAAAGTAATTAAAAATTATGAGAAAATTTATTTTGCTTTCAATCTTAATTTTCGAGAGCGTGTTGCTTTGCGTTGCGGCCGATAAGATAAAGGTGGCCGCCGTGGGCAACAGTATCACCTATGGCGCCGGAATTGATAACCCGGCCCGGAATAGCTATCCGGCTCAGTTGCAACGCGCTCTGGGTGATCAATATGAGGTAGTTAACTTCGGAGTGAGTGGATATTCGATGCTCTCTCAATCTGACTATCCCTATATTAAAACGGGCAAATACAAAGAATCGATAGCCTTTGAACCCAATATAGTGTTGATCAAACTTGGCACTAACGACACAAAAACGAATAATCGTGACAAAATAAAAAGCGACTATAAGGTTGATTACCAGAAATTTATAGACACCTATAAAGCTTTGCCTAGCCACCCGCGCATTATTTTGCTCACCCCCGTGCCATGCTATTTGGTGGGCGGTATGTATGATGGGAGCAATAAAATATACGAAGAGACGATTAATCCGGCCATCAAAGAATTGGCCTACGAAAATGGGCTGGAAGTGATCGACCTCTATCATACCTTCGACCCAAAAGCCGATATTCCCTCTTATATCATGCCGGATCGTTTGCACCCAAGTGCTATCGGTGCGTCGCTTATGGTGGAGCGTATAGCGCCGGTGGTGAAGCTCGAAAAAAAAGCGCAAACCCTGGCCGCAAAAGTAGCGCCAAAAGATGCGAAATGCTTTAATTTCCATGGCTACCAAGGCTATATTTGGGGCGACGGATACCGAATTGTGGAGCCGCGTGTGAGCTCGAAAAATGGTGCTCAATGGGTGCTGCGTGCGCGTTTTTGGGGCCATGAACCTCAGGCAGACGAAGCTCTCTTGGAACGAGGCTTCCATATCGCATATTGCCCGGTCGAGGATTTGTATGGTGCGCCGATAGCTGTGGATCGTTACAATAAATTCTACAAAAAAATGGTGGCCGCAGGCTTTGCTCCGAAAGTCGTTTTGGAGGGCATGAGCCGTGGAGGGCTGATCGTTTACAACTGGGCAGCGGCCAATGCCGATAAAGTGGCAGCCATCTATGCCGATGCGCCGGTGATGAACCTGGCGGATTGGCCACTCGTTAAAAGCGAGGCCGACGCAGCGCAAATGATGAAAGTATATGGCTTCAAGAACAAAAATCAAGTGCTCGAATATAAAGGCAATCCAATCGACAAAGCAGCTCAGCTGAAAAATATACCGATTATTCACGTGGTGGGCATGGCCGACATGGTGGTTGGTGTGAAAGAAAATACAGATCGTTTCAAAGATCGTTTGCAGGCCGCCGGTGGCTTTATGACCGTGATCCGCAAAGAGGGCGTCGGGCATCACCCACATTCGCTTTATGCGCCAGCCACGATAGTCGATTTTATACTCGTGGCCACCAAGCAAGTGGACAATCACTGTGCTGTCGCTCAGGCAGGTTACGAATGGCGTAGTGGGGCAGGGTGGAACGATGGCGCCGACTGGTGGGAGGTGAGCCAAGAGATTTCTCGAGTGTTGCAACGTCCGTGCGATGTGTTGATGCTCGGCAACTCGATTACACAAGCCATGGGAGGCATGGATCGGGTGAAAATCAATACCTTTGCCGGTCGTAAGGCGATCACCGCCGCCTTGCAATCGGTGCTTGGCGACTCGGTTCGCTGGGTGAGTGCCGGGATCTCCGGCGATCGCACCGAAAGTCTTTTGTGGCGTTTGCGCAATGGCGATTATCAAAATTGTAAAGCTAAATATGTCTTTATCGCAATCGGTGTGAACAACCTCACCCCGGGCGATGAACCACGCGATGTGGCCTATGGCATTAAAGCAATAGCCGACCAAGCGGCTGCGCAATTCCCTGATGCTAAGATCACTGTTTTTGGCACTTTTCCTTATTATGATCTAGAAAAATCGCGAGCCGTGGCCAACACTTTGTCTACGATCGATTTTGCGCCTAACACTCACTTTGTCAACACGTGGGATTGGTTTGTCGACGAAAATGGCGGGCAACGAACAGCGCTTTATGGGGGCGATCGTCTGCACTTGAATGAAGCAGGCTACGAAATGTTAAGTAAAAAAATTGCAGAAATTTGTAGCTCAAACGATAAATAATCGTTAACTTTGTCAGAGTGACGAATCGAAAGCACCGCAAGGGGTAATTCAGAAGAGCCAAATTCTTAATTCAGAAGAGTCAAAATAAATAATTCAAAAAAAGTCAAAATAAATAAAATATTACACCTATGAAAAAACATAACTTTTCGGCAGGTCCATGTATTTTGCCACGAGTGGCAATCGAAAATGCAGCTGCAGCAGTGTTGGATTTTAACGGAATGGGACTTTCGTTGATCGAAATTTCGCACCGCACCAAAGACTTTGAGGCTGTTATCGACGAGGCTACCTCGCTACTCAAAGAGTTGCTCCATGTGCCCGACACTCATAAAATATTGTGGCTCGGCGGTGGTGCTTCGACTCAATTTTGCATGGTGCCTTTCAACTTGCTCAATAAAAAGGCAGGTTATGTTAACACAGGTGTGTGGGCCAAAAAAGCGATGAAAGAGGCTAAGATTTTCGGTTCGGTGGTGGAGGTTGCCTCGTCGGAAGATCGCAACAATACCTACATTCCAAAAGGGTTTCCAATCCCTTCGGATCTTGATTACCTCCACATTACGACCAATAACACAATTTTTGGTACCCAATACCACACCGACCTTGATTGTCCGGTGAATTTGGTGGCCGATATGAGTTCTGACATTCTTTCGCGTCCGGTCGATGTGAGTCGTTACGCTATTATATATGGTGGGGCGCAAAAAAACATGGGGCCTGCGGGGGTGACCTTCGTCATTGTGCGCGAAGATGTGTTGGGTCATGTGGAGCGCCAGATCCCGACAATGCTCGACTATCGTACTCATATAAAAGAGGGCTCGATGTTCAACACTCCGCCGGTGTTTCCGATTTTTGTGGTGAAAGAGACTTTGAAGTGGCTCAAATCTATTGGAGGTGTGCCGGCCATTCAAAAAATCAATCAACAAAAAGCTAAAACATTGTATGCCGAAATCGAGCGTAACTCGGTTTTTGTATCGCCAGTTGTGGAGCAAGATCGTTCGTTGATGAACGTTACTTTTGTCTATAGCGACAAATATAAAGATATGGAGCCGGCCGCTTTCCTTGATTTTGCTAAGAGTTACGGCATGGTGGGCTTGAAGGGGCACCGCTTGGTGGGTGGTTTTAGAGCTTCGATCTACAACGCCTTGCCGCTCGAAAGTGTGGAGGCCTTGGTGCGTTGTATGAAAGAATTTGAACAACAAATTATTAAGTAATAAATTATGAAAATATTAGTTGCTACCGAAAAACCATTTGCCAAAGCTGCAACGGACGGTATACGTAAAATCGCAAAAGAAGCCGGAATGGAGGCCGTTTTGCTCGAAAATTACACCTCGCCAGACGAATTGATACGTGCTGTGGCCGATGTAGATGGGCTGATTGTGCGCTCCGACAAAGTGACCTCCGATGTGATTAAGGCAGCTCCAAAGCTCAAAATCGTGGTGCGTGCCGGGGCAGGCTTCGATAACCTAGATCTAGACGCGTGTACGGCAGCAGGCGTGGTGGCGATGAATACACCGGGTCAAAATTCAAACGCGGTGGCCGAACTGGCCATTGGTTTTATGATTTTCATTTCGCGCGCTCAATTTGGCGGAGCAGGGAGCGAGATTTCCGGCAAAACATTGGGTATTCATGCCTATGGTAACGTGGGGCGTTTGGTTAGTCGTGCAGGTAAGGCCTTGGGTATGAAGGTGATAGCCTATGATCCGTTTGTGACCGATTGCCTCTTTGAAACCGACGGCGTGATGCGCGCGGGCAGTGTCGAGGAGCTCTATCAAAAGGCGGATTACTTGTCGCTCCACATTCCGGCCACGGCTCAGACCAAGGGCTCGATAGGCTATTCGTTAGTTATGTCGATGCCTCACGGAGCCACACTGATCAATACCGCCCGAAAAGAGGTGATCGATGAGGATGGTTTGATGCGTGCTATGCAAGAGCGCTCGGATTTGAAATACATTACCGATGTTGCGCCGGAGGCTAAGGCCGAATTTGCCGATAAATTCGGTAAACGATTCTTTGCAACGCCTAAGAAAATGGGGGCCGAAACTTTTGAGGCCAACGTCAAGGCAGGTCTCGCAGCGGCCAATCAAATAGTACGTTTCATCAAAGATGGTGATCGCAAATTTCAATTAAATAAATAGTCAAGATTGTTTGGCTCTCTTTTTTGGTGATGTAACCAAAAAGGCCAAACAGGCTGACTAAAAGATAGATAGTATGAAAATCAAACCATTTAAGGGGATACGTCCGCCTGCATCTTTGGCTCGCGAAGTAGCTTCGCGTCCCTATGATGTGCTTTCGTCGAAGGAGGCTCTCTTTGAAGCAGGTGAAAAGTCGTTGCTTCACATAATTAAACCCGAAATAGATTTTGTACCCATCATAGACGAACATTCTCAGGCAGCGTATGATAAGGCGGTCGAAAATTTTGCGCTTTGGCGCGAGCGAGGCTGGTTGGTGGCTGAGGCAAGCGATAAATATTATGTGTATGCCCAAACGATGGAGGGGCGGACTCAGTATGGTTTAGTGGCTGCGTGTCATGCGGACGACTATATGAGCGGCGCCATCAAAAAACATGAACTGACACGAGCCGACAAAGAAGAGGATCGAATGAAGCATGTTATGGCTCAAAATGCGAACCTGGAACCGGTTTTCTTGGCCTATCCCGCCCAAAAAGAGATGGACGACTTGATTAGCCAAGTGATAGAAACCAAAGCCGAGTATGATTTTGTTGCCGATGATGGTTTTGGACATAAATTCTGGGTTGTTGATGATAGCTTGACCGAAAAAATTACCAAGATTTTCGAGCGTATTCCTGCGCTTTATGTTGCCGACGGTCATCATCGCACGGCAGCCGCGGCACGGGTTGCAGCCGAAAAGAAGGCCGCCAATGCTCACCACACAGGCCACGAGGAGTATAATTATTTTTTGGCCGTTATTTTCCCATCGCAACAATTGAAAATTATTGATTATAATCGTGTGGTCAAAGATTTGAATGGGCTCAAATCAGCTGAATTTATCGACAAGTTAAAAGAAGATTTTGTGGTCGAAAAACATAGCTTTGAGATCTATCACCCAAAGGCTCTGCATAATTTTTCTATGTATCTTGGTGGAGCTTGGTATTCGCTCACCGCTCGTGAGGGTCGCTACAACGATAACGATCCAATCGGTGTGCTCGACGTTACGATACTATCTTCCTTGGTGCTCGATAAGATACTGGGGATCAAAGATTTACGCACCGACAAACGTATTGATTTTGTGGGTGGTATTCGTGGGCTGGGCGAATTAGAAAATCGAGTAGATAGTGGCGACATGGCTATCGCCTTTGCGCTCTATCCGGTTTCGATGCAACAATTGATCAACATTGCTGATTCCGGTAATATTATGCCGCCAAAAACGACATGGTTTGAACCTAAATTGCGCTCGGGCTTAGTTATTCACTCTTTGCAAGAGTAGCCGATTATAGCGAGGTTAGTGTAGGGCCAAAAAGGTCTTGTTTTGTTGCGCAATATCAACAAAAAATAACGTAGCAATAAATTATAGTGGTGGACGTACTTTTTGAGGTTTATAGTGCGTTATTAAATATAGAATCCGTTGTAAAAACATAGCAATAATTTTTTGACAGCACTTATAACATAGTGTTTTTGTATTATTGCGGTTAAAATCAAGAAAAATGGCAAAAATTCAAGGGACTATCGTTGTTGACATCGAGAACTGTAAAGGTTGCGGTGTTTGCGTATCGGTTTGTCCCACAAAAGCTCTCGCTCTTTGTGGAGAGGTTAATGGCAAGGGCTATAATTTCAGCTATCTGGAAAATCCGGAGGCATGTATTGGCTGTGCAGGCTGCGCTATCGTTTGCCCGGACAGTGTGATCGAAGTATATAAACAAAAAATTCAATAATGGAAGGCGAAGAAGTGAAGTTGCTCAAAGGCAACGAAGTGCTAGCCATTGCGGCTATTAGATGTGGAGCCGATGGCTATTTTGGCTATCCGATCACTCCGCAAAGCGAAGTGATGGAAACCTTGATGGAAGAACGTCCATGGGAAACCACGGGCATGGTTGTTCTGCAAGCCGAAAGCGAAATGGCCTCCATCAATATGGTGTACGGCGGCGCATCGGCAGGCAAAAAAGTGATGACCAGCTCGTCGAGCCCCGGGATTTCGCTTATGTGCGAAGGCTTTACCTACCTAGCTGGTGCCGAATTGCCTTGCTTGGTGGTCGATGTAGTGCGTGGAGGGCCTGGGTTGGGGTCGATTCAAGCTGCGCAATCCGATTATACTCAACTTGTTAAGGGTGGTGGACATGGCGACTATCGAATGATTGTGCTCGCGCCGGCATCGGTGCAAGATATGAACGATTTCGTGAGCCTTGGCTTCGATTTGGCCTTCAAATACAGAATACCAACCGTCATACTGACCGATGGCGTGATTGGGCAGATGATGGAAAAAGTCCGCCTTTCGCCAATCAAAGAACGATGGACCGATCAACAGATCGAAGCTATGAGTGGCTCGTGGGCCACTACCGGGCGCAAAAATCGTAAGTCAAATACAGTAACTTCGCTCTTTATGGATTCGGCCGATTTGGAAAAACATAACCATGATCTGCAAGCTAAATATCGAGCAATAGAACACAATGAAGTGCGCTACGAAGCGACCCAAGTCGATGATGCAGAGTACGTTATGGTGGCTTACGGTACTAGCGCTCGTGTGTGCCAAAAAGTAGTGGAAGATGCGCGTGCTGATGGGCTGAAAGTTGGCTTGATCCGTCCGATTACCTTGTTCCCTTTCCCAAGCGAAATCATAAAAAATGTGTCTCAACATTCCAAAGCCATACTCTCGGTTGAAATGAGCGCAGGGCAAATGGTCGAAGATGTGCGTTTGGCTGTCGGTGGTGGTTGCCGAGTGGAACATTATGGTCGTTATGGCGGCATAGTTCACTCACCATCAGAAGTTTACCAGGCACTTAAAGAATTGATGAAATGAATGTAGAAAAAACAGAAGAAACACTGGTTTACAAAAAACCGCGTTTGATCACCGATAAAGTAATGCACTATTGCCCAGGTTGTTCGCACGGTGCAGTGCATAAAATTATCGCCGAATTGATTGATGAAATGGGACTCGAAGACCGCACCGTTGGAGTATCGCCCGTTGGTTGCGCAGTTTTGGCCTATAATTATCTGGATATAGACTGGGTTCAAGCCGCTCATGGTCGAGCACCAGCCATAGCCGCAGCACTTAAACGTCTATCACCCAATAAGTTAGTCTTCACCTATCAAGGTGATGGTGACTTGGCAGCCATTGGCACCGGTGAAACAATTCACGCTTGTGCACGTGGCGAAAATATAGCGATCATTTTCATCAACAATGCTATTTATGGCATGACGGGTGGACAAATGGCACCAACAACGCTACTTGGCATGAAAACAGCTACCACACCTCATGGGCGAGAGGCTGCAATCAACGGTTTTCCCTACAAAATTGGCGAAATGGTCAAGAATTTGCCCGGAGTGTGCTACGTAACACGCCAAAGTGTCGAAAAACCATTGGCCGTACGTAATGCTAAGAAAGCAATCCGCCGAGCCTTTGAAAACTCAATGCAGGGGCGCGGAACATCGTTTGTAGAGATCGTGGCAACTTGTAGCAGTGGTTGGAAAATGAGCCCCACAAAGGCTAACGAATGGTTGAGTGAAAATATGTTTGTCGAGTATCCGCTCGGCGACCTTAAAAACGAAATGTAATGAAAGAGGAAATATTGATAGCTGGTTTCGGTGGGCAAGGTGTGCTTTCGATGGGCAAAATATTAGCCTATGGCGCTGTGATGCAAGGCCAAGAAGTGTCGTGGATCCCTTCTTATGGCCCCGAAATGCGAGGCGGGACAGCCAATGTGACAGTAATTGTTAGCGATCAACCAATTAGCTCGCCCGTTCTTCATGAATTTGATGTGGTGATCGCCCTCAATCAACAATCTATTGATCGTTTTATGCCTAGCGTCAAATTAGGCGGAATTTTGTTCTATGATCCCAATGGCGTTACGCACGCTCCGCAGCGCAATGACATCGATATATACAAAATACCAGCCACGGCCAAGGCCGTTCAAACCGGTAATGTAAAGGTTTTCAACATGATAGTGCTTGGCGCGTATCTGAAAATTCGCCCTATCGTCAATATCGAAAACATTACGGCCGGACTTCGTAAATCGTTGCCGGAACGCGCCCATTCCATGATTGGTGCTAATATTGAAGCAGTGCAAATCGGAGGACAAATTGTAGAAAAATGTAATTAATGGCTCTTTAAGCAAATAAATCATAAATTTTTTTTGCATTTTTGAAAAATAGTCGTAACTTCGCGCTGAATTAAGTGAGTAGCTACGGACTTTAATGGCTGTAATGCGCATGCAATATTTAGCAATTTTGATATTAATAATTATAAAATGAAAATACTTCTTACCTTTGCTTTAGTGGCAATTATGTCAGTAGGCTCTTTGTTTGCTCAGTCTTCTGCGCAAGTGGGCACCTACATTGATGGAGTTGCGGTGATCAAAAAAAATGGCAAGTATGGCATCATTGACCTTAATCGTCGTGAGTTGACCCCTACTATCTATAATAGTATCGCACCTTTTGTTGACGGAATAGCAAAAGTTCAAAAAAACGGCTATTTCGGTTGTATCAACGTGATGGGTGTAGAGGTGATTGCTCCAATTTATGACTCAATTTGGGCATTTGGTAATGGTATTGCTAAGGTGAAAAAGAATGGTCAATTTGGGCTTATAAACCGCAATGGCAAAGAGGTTGTTGGCACTATATACGACGTCATTTCTGATTTTGACGACGGGGTAGCCAAAGTTTACAAACGAGGTCGTGTGGGGTTGATTAATATGGCCGGCATGGAGTTAGCTTCATGTATTTACACCTATATCTATGATTTTGTGAACAAAATTGCACCCGTCTACAAAGATGGTCGTTTTGGCTTTATTGATAACACTGGTAATACATTGGCTCCAAATATCTATTCAAAAGTTGCTCCTTTCAATAGCGAAGGTCTGGCTTTTGTGGAACGTGAAGGGCGTTATGGTTTTGTGAATTACTCGGGCCAAGAAGTTGTGCCTTGCGTTTATAATCAAGTATCGACTTTTGTAAATGGTATTTCGAGGGTTTGTAGAAATAGTAGTTACGGTTTCGTGAATTTGATGGGTCAAGAATTTGTGCCTACAATTTACGATGAAGTTTCTGAGTTTTCTGGTGGTGTGGCTTCTGTTGAAGTTGCAGGCCGTTATGGTGTGATTGACATTCAAGGGCGCACAATTGTAACGCCATCGTATGGTACTGCTGCCGAGGCTTTGGCGGCCGTAGGTCATGTGATTGGAGTGAAGGAGGATATGCGTGGTAATAACGCTAATACTTCTCGACGTAGAGTATCTTCTGCATCATCTTCTAAAAAGAATATTGTTCAGCGAGCTAATAACTAGTCATCGTTTCGCCAGCACTCATACGAATAGTGTGTTTGTGATTAGGTGATAATGAATGATGGGCAATGTTGTATTAGAATAACAAAAAACACAAAGAGGACGGGTTAGATAATAACATTATCTAACCCGTTTTTTTGTGTAATTTTTTCTTGTTATTGCATCTTGTTAAGGCAATTTCACGCACCATTTTGACCATTAAGCCGATTTGTTTATTTTAATTCGTGGTGCAGCTTTTTGTGTTTTGCGATCTTGGGGGATTGCATTGCGCGGAGAGCTGTT
>JAVWYC010000005.1:0-22871 GCA_036661755.1 Mucinivorans sp.
TGGGCAACCGCGAAGACCCTAGCTGTACAGCTAAGGCAAACCGCTTGACGCGCAATCGCTCGGTGCCAGCGGCGCGAGCGACAAATCGCCGTGCCGGCGCCGTGCCGAATCGTGACTTTTGAAAAAGTCACCCAAAACTTTTTTTGAAAAACTTCGTTTTTCTTAACTGCTCTATTGGAAACTTCGTTTTTCTTAACTGTTCTTGAAAAATGCGTTTTTCTGAATCGGCTTCGAGTGATTCTGTTTTTTTCTTAACTGTTCTTGAAAAATGCGTTTTTCTGAATCTGTTCCAAGTGATTTTTGAAAATCATACCAAACTAAACGCGAAAATAACACTACCGAACAATAGCAATAGCACCCAAATAAAGACGCACCGGTGACTCCATCATAACAATAGCACTAGCCGCCGCCTGAAGAGTCGCACCCGTAGTCACTACATCATCTACCAATAACACCCCTCGACCAACCAACAGCTCCGGACGAACTACCCGAAACGCCCCCTCTACATTCTCTGCCCTCGATAAAGAATCATGCAACTGAGCCTGCGTATGCGTGCGACGCGTACGAACCAAAGCACGCGTGCATACCTCAACACCCAAACTGGAAGCAATGCCTCGCGCAAATTCCTCGCTCTGATTATAACCCCGCTTGATGAATTTCGTGTAGTGTAATGGCACCGGCACAATAAGCTGCACACCACGGTAGAGCTCGCTCCGATGCAAGTAAGTGCCATAAATCTCGCCCAACATTCGAGCCACATCACGCCGACCACCATACTTCATTCGGTGAATCAAAGTCCGATAATGACTGTGACGACGAAAAAACATCAACGCCGACGCCTCGACAAAAGGTACGCGAGCCGCCAAACGTTCGACCATGAAATTCTCGTGCGCGCTCCAATAATCGGTCAACGGCATGTCCCAACGGCAAGAAGTGCAAATCGTCTTCTCACCGGCCACCAAAGCCTCACCACACACCGCACATTGCGCAGGAAAAATAACCTCCACCAACGATTTGAGCCACGAACGTATCATAATTGAAAGTTGTTATTGATCTTCTTCCCCTGAGGCGACTTGGGCTGCCGGCAACTCCACCTTGCTGGGCGATGTGTTGATTTCGGCCATTGTCATGGCATATTGGACGATAAAGGCCTTGGGAAACGTGCCACGCAAGCGCCCCAACAAAATAGTGGCTTCGGTCTTGTTGACGCAATGACCGGCGTAAACTCTGAAAAACGGATTGTTGTAGATCATATTCGAGGCTACACCTCCAATGCGCTGCACAACGCTCAGCGCACTTTGCGCCGCGCCGCGAGCCGTTTGGCTGTTGTCAGAAAAGACACACACCCTGTATCCCGTCACGCGGGGAGCTTGCGCGCCCATGCTGACTGCCATGTTCACGGCATTGGCCACATCGTAATCCATGGCCACACTGACGCCCATGGTGCTTAGCTGTCGGACGTAAAAATTCGTGTTACCCTGCAAAGCAACCGCCGAGCCCTCTTCTTGTTCTGTGTCGGTTTGCGTCACCTGTGCTGCGGCATCTATTGTGGCTAGGCTCAAGAAAAGAGCGAGCACAAAAATTATTGATCGTATGTTTTTCATTATTTTATCTTATATCCTATGTAAATAGTGGCAATTCCACCCATCAAAGAGTGAAGGCTACACCTTTGGAAGCCTGCCGCGCGCATGCGATCCAGAAATGCTTCGCCCGATAAAAAACCGTCTACCGAATTGGGCAAATAAGTGTAGGCTTTTTTGTTGCCCGACACCATGCGGCCAATGAGCGGCAAAACATGATGGAAATAGAAGCCATACATTGCGCCCCACAAGCCGCGTTGGGGCGTTGAAAATTCGAGCACATAGCACCCCGCTTCCGGCGCTATCACTCGTTGCATCTGAGACAAGCCTCTGTCGAGGTGTTCAAAATTACGCGCTCCAAAACTGCACGTGACGGCCGAGAAATGGTTGTCGGGGAAGGTCAATTGCTCGACATCTTGTTCTTGGAGTTCGATTTGGGCATCAAGTCCTCGTGCGGTTATTTTTTTGCGCCCTACGGCCACCATGGCTTGCGAAAGGTCGACCCCGACAACATTTTTCACGCCACTGCGCACCAGTTCAATGGCCATATCGCCGGTGCCGGTGGCCACATCGAGCACCCTTTGGGCGCCATCTTTGCGCACCAAGGCAATAACTTTGCGTCGCCAGCGGCGATCAAACGAAAATGACAGGGTATGATTCAACAAGTCGTAGCTTTGGGCTATCGAATTGAACATATCGCGTACGTGTTCTTTTTTGTCTCCCATGGTGTCAAAGGTACGAATTTTTGCTAAGTTTTCAGCCAAAAAAAGTGGAGTACAAAAATGCACTCCACTTTTTTTTGATCAACAAAGGATCGTTTCCTTAATTTGAAATTAGTTTACTGCAGCTGCCGGAGCTACACCTTTGACGATTTTTACTATTTCGACTTCAAATTTCAAAGATTGTTTAGGTTCGATCATGCCGTTACCGTTTTCGCCGTAAGCGATTTGGTATGGCAAGTAAAGGGTAGCTTTGCCACCAACACCAAGTTGATTCACACCTTCCATAAAGCCCGGGATGCTTGCGTTCTCAACATTAGGGTAAGTGTAAGGGGTGCCGGTATCGAGGCTCGATTGGAGTTTCTTGCCTGCTGCGTCATACAAAGTGTAGTTGACGGTAATTGTGTCGCCAGGAGCTGGTTTTGGTTCTGCGCCTACAGTTTCGATAACCGAGATCAAGCCACTTGCCGATTTAACTGCGTTAGCTTCTTTTTCGGCAGCTGCCAAAAATTCTGCACTAGCTTTTTCGTTTTTCTCTGCTTTTTGTTTAGGCAGAACTTCTGTCATATAGTGTTGGATATATTGACCAGCTTGTTCGCGAGTAAGGTTTGCTTTTTTGGCGAACACGTCTTTAATCCCATCGGCAATGATATTAGGGTTCATTGTTGAGTCGAAATTAGTCCAAAGGGCTGTTCCGATGTCAACGCCAAGGGCGTATGCCAAAGAATCTTGTTCGGTTTTGACGGTTGTCGATCCACCACATGAAGTGGCTGCAAAGCCTACGGCTGCGATAAGGATAAGAATTACTTTTTTCATTTTTATTGTTTATTTGTTTTTTATCTCGTGAATTAAGCCACAAAGATAGATGATTTATTGTTATAAACCAAATATCGTTTTTTTTATGTTTAATTATACGTTAGCGATATGAAATAACGAGCACTTTTGATGTTTTCCAGAAAGCATCTTTGTCTGAAATCACTAGTTCTTCTGTCACATTGCGATCACCGGCGATGAGCACGTAAGAATCTGACGGGTGTGACGAGACCACTTTGACCCCTTTTTGACCGATTGTTATGCGATCGATTTGGCGCAAATCACCTTTGGTGAAGTTGTCCATGTTCGACACATTTTTGAGCACTGCTGTGCGGCCGATAAAGCCTTTTTTATCGATCACGCCTGCCTTAACCAAGCTTTTTTCTTGACCAACGATCCAATAAACGGTGTTGATTTCGGTGGTTTGTTCGGCTACCGTGTTCTCTAATTTCGTGTTTTTGCCCGATAGAGTTTCGTTCAAGCCTTTCAATTCGGCGATCTCGATTTTCAGGTTCTCGAGGTTCTTTGACATTTCGGCAATCTGAGCGTCTTTGTCTTCGAGTTGTTGTTGGAGCGAGGCCACCAAACTTTCCAAAGCGGCGATCTTAACGTTAGCCTCTTTTAGCTTTTTGGCCGATGAAGCCAGACGCGAAATCGCTTGGCGGTTTTGTTGCAAAAGTTCCGAAATTGCCGAAATGTTTTCTGCAATACGCTCTTTGGCTGTCTTGTTGATCTCGCCTGCCGAGGTCGAGGCTACAATCTTTTCGCGCTCGCTGATTTGCGAAAGAGCACTCGAAATATCTTCGATGCTGCCGAAAGCGTCGTTGAGAATCGAATCTTTGGTGTCTACCACCATTTGGAGTGAATCGTTTTTAGACGAAGCTGCCTCCATCTCGGCCTTATGACCGCATGAGGCAAAAGCTATTGAAATAACAAAGCCTGCAAGGATAAGAATTTTTTTCATTGTTTTTTATTGTTTTTTGGTTCTTTTTTGGTTTATCTTGATTTGTGTTTAATTGCCATAATTTATACCAAGCCTTGGGCTAACATTGCGCTGGCCACCTTGCGGAAACCGGCCACGTTGGCTCCCTTGACATAATTAATATAGCCATCTTCTTGGGTGCCGAACTCCACGCAACGAGCGTGAATGTTGTTGATAATGGCGTGTAACTTAGCGTCAACTTCCTCTTGGCTCCACTGCAAACGTTCTGAGTTTTGCGACATTTCTAACCCCGAGGTAGCGACCCCGCCGGCATTGCTGGCCTTGCCGGGTGAATACAAAATTCGTGCCGATTGGAAAGCCTCGACCGCCCCTGGTGTAGAAGGCATGTTGGCGCCCTCGCCCAAACAAATGCAACCATTGGCAAGCAACGTTTTTGCATCTTGCTCGTTTATCTCGTTCTGTGTGGCGCAAGGCAACGCAATCTGGCATGGCACCGACCACGGCCTCTGAGCGCTGGTGTATTTGGCTGATGGATAGCGATCTATGTATTCTGAAATTCGTCCACGGAAGATATTTTTGATCTCCATAATGGCCTCTAATTTTTCGGAGTCAATCCCCTCGCTATCATATATATAGCCACTTGA
Source organism: Mucinivorans sp. (assembly GCA_036661755.1). Lineage (GTDB taxonomy): Bacteria > Bacteroidota > Bacteroidia > Bacteroidales > Rikenellaceae > Mucinivorans. The sequence continues at coordinate 4,700 of JAVWYC010000005.1, forward strand.
ATCGCTCATTGTGAGCACCTTAGCCCCCATGGCGATCATTTTTTGTGCAGCATGTTGCGCCACGTTGCCTGAGCCCGAGATACAGACCGTCTTGCCTTTTGGGCTATCGCCGCGTGTGGCGAGCATCTGCTCCACAAAGTAACAAAGGCCATAGCCCGTGGCTTCGGGACGCAAGGGCGAACCTCCAAAATCAAGCCCCTTGCCCGTGAAAGTTCCCGTAAACTCATTGCGCAGGCGTTTATATTGGCCAAAAATGTAGCCAATCTCGCGACCGCCAACGCCTATATCGCCGGCCGGCACGTCGGTGTCGGGGCCAATGTGGCGGGTGAGTTCGCTGGCAAACGATTGACAAAAGCGCATCACTTCCATGTCCGATTTCCTTTTGGGATCAAAATCGGAGCCACCCTTACCGCCACCCATAGGGAGCGTGGTCAGTGCGTTTTTGAAAGTTTGTTCAAAGGCCAAAAATTTCAGAATCGAGAGGTTGACCGAAGCATGGAAACGCAAGCCGCCCTTGTAGGGGCCAATGGCCGAGTTGCACTGCACACGGTAGCCGCGATTGAGTTGCACTTGCCCCTTGTCGTCGAGCCACGGGACGCGGAAAATTATGATACGTTCCATTTCGGCAATTCGATCCAATATCTTCATCTTGTCGTACACCGGATTTTCGACTATGTATTGAGCAAGACTTTCGGCCACTTCGTGGACTGCTTGATGAAATTCAGTTTCGCCCGGATTTTTAGCTTCTATCCGTTGCATAAAGGCTTCCAGCCATTTTTTCGTCTGTTCGTTCATCGAGATAATGGATTTTAAGGGTTAATCAAATCGCACTACAATATCGAGGCAAAGGTATAAAAAAAAATCATTCTCTTGCACTGTGTATATAGAAAATTAGAGGTGGAGAGAAAAAAAGCGTTAGCCATTTTTATGACTAACGCTTTTTGTGATCTTTATGGGGTTATCAACCTCTATTAAGTGAGGAATTAGTGTTGATAAACGACTCCCGGAGAGTTGCTTTCTCGTCGCTCGGCTTCAAATCCGCGAAGCATCGTTCACATCAAAGTAAACTCCGAATCGCAAGAGGAAAATTTGCATCGAGATAATTAATTCTCTCAAGAGCACCCCCTGAAGGGTAACTTATTCTGTAATCGGATTGACAGATACATACGACCGACCTTCTGCTTTTTTGCGGAAAGCGATTGTTCCGTCAACCAAAGCGAAAAGTGTATGATCCTTACCGATACCAACATTCTCACCAGGATTGTGGCGTGTGCCACGCTGACGAACGATGATATTGCCTGCCTTGCAGACTTGACCTCCGAAGAGCTTTACTCCGAGGCGCTTGCTTTCTGATTCGCGGCCGTTCTTTGAACTACCGACACCTTTTTTGTGTGCCATATCTTCTTATGCTTCTGGTTTAGTTTTTTTAGCTGCGGCAGGCTCCTTGGCTACACTGGCTTTGGGGGCCGATTTAGCTGCGGCAGGTTTTTTGACTGCTTGTGGCTTAGCTTCTACTTCCTTGGCAGGCGCTTTGCTAGCGACCGGCTTGTCGGCCTTTGGAGCCGGAGCGGCGCTCAGAGGAGCGGCCGGTTGGTCGGCGGTAGCTTTTGCCGGGCCAATGTTCTCGACAAGGATCTGAGTCAAATATTGGCGGTGACCATTCTTGACTTTGTAGCCCTTGCGTCGATTCTTCTTGAATACGATAACGGTATCGTCTTTCAAGTGGCGCAAAACTTTAACTTCCACTGCGGTATCTTTGATGATAGGTGTACCGACTTTGACCTTTCCGTCGTCTTCTAGCAGGAGTACTTGGGGGAAACTCACCACAGAGCCTTCGGCTTGTGGCAGACGGTGAACATATAGTTTCCGACCCTTCTCAGCTTTGAATTGCTGACCCGCTATTTCTACAATTGCATACATTGTACTGTTGGTATAAAAATGTTTTTCGGACTGCAAAGATATGTCTTTTTTTTCAATCCGCAACTATTTATTTGAAAAACTTTCGTTGGAAAATAATTATGTAGACAAAAGCTACGCTAATATAACTATCGGCAAGGTTGAAAATAGCCGAAAAAAATGTGAACGGACCACCGCCCCAAATGGGAACCCAATCGGGCACGTGAGGGATCTCGATAATCGGAAAATAGAGCATATCCACCACATCGCCGTGCAAAAATGTACTGTAACCCTCGCCCCAAGCCGTCAGATGAGAGACCTGCCAAGGGGTGGATTCCGAAAAAATAAGACCGAAAAAAGCCGAATCAATAATGTTGCCCAAAGCACCAATCAAAATAGCAACCGAGGCCACTTGGATGCCAACGGGTGCTTGGCGGCGATGCAAACGAACTATGTACCACGCAATTACACCAACGGCAACGATCCGAAAAAGACTCAAAATGAGCTTCCCGCTATCGCCTCCAAGCTCGAAACCCCACGCGGCACCCGGATTTTCGATAAAATGGATATTGAACCACGTGCCGGCCACCGCGATATTTTGACCCAAGGTCATCGAAGTCTTGACTATTACTTTGGATATGATGTCGGCCGCCAGCAATGCTGCGCCTATTATATATAGGTATCTTGCTTTGATATTCATGGGTGCAAAAGTAACGAAAAAAATCTATTGTTCAATCTTTTGTGGAGGGCTTTTTTGTGGTTACTTGCTCTTTGTGTTCGTCCGGACAAGTTGAGTGATTTGATCGGTCTCTACCAAAAAACCATCGTGGCCAAAGTCCGAGTTGATTAAATGGAACTCGCCGTGGGGCAAAAGCGCTGCCATGTCGCGAATATCTTGGGGCGGGTACATAATGTCGCTCGAAACGGCGATCACGGTGGCCGGGGTGGTGATCGCGGATAAAGCCGCCGCCACTCCGCCGCGAGCTCGACCAACGTCTAACGAATCGAGCGTGGCAAGCAAATGCAAATAACACTGAACATCAAAACGCGAGGCGAGCTTCTGACCCTGATAGCGTTGGTAACTATCTACTTTATAGTCAGTTAGCTTCTCTCCAAGGTCGCTTTGTGTTAGGTTGTAGGCCTTCGAGCCGCGATATTGCAACATGGCCGTAGCGCGAGCGGCGGCTAAACCGGAGTGGCTAAAACCAGACGCTTGGATAGCCATTCGTTGAGCTGCCGAACTGGCTTGTATCCAAGCTGTTGTGCGGGGCAAAGTGGCCAACAACACAAGACGCGAAAAGCGAGTAGGCTCCAAATACGCCCACTCGAAAACCTGAGAACCACCCGTCGAACCGCCAATCAAAAGATCGATCTTGTCGATCGCCAAATGTTTGGCCAGCAGTTGGTGGGCACGCGCAATGTCGCCAAAGGTGATCATCGGAAAATCGGGCTCGGTGAGCGGCGAAGAAGAGCCATAGCACGAGCCAAGCATGTTGGCGCAAACGGTAAAATAGCGCTCAGGGTCGAGTAGGCCATTGCGACACACTGTCCCGGGCCACCAATCGGCCACGTCGCTCGAAGCGGTGAGCGCGTGGCAAACCCAGCGCACATTATCGGCTCGCCGGGTGCCATAGGTGTGGTAGGCCACCGTCAAAGAGGGCAACACCCGGCCACAATCCAAGGCGAAAGGTTCGTGGCTGACAAAAATTTGAAGAGACGAGCCTGCAAATTGGCTGTATTTATTTTTCATATCCTTTTTTTTTGAGCGAGGCCCCGTTATTTCAAAATCAGTGTAATCTTTTTGCGATCGATCGAATCGAGCGCATAGGCCTTCACAAGCCCATGACCCGAAAAGTAGACTTTATAGCCCTCCCTTTCGAGCGCCAAAAGTGCACTGCGCACATCAAGGCCGCCAACGGCCGGCACACCCAGCGAATCGCGAGCCATCATCTCACCCATGGCAGATCGCCCCTTGGCACCACGTGTCAAGTCGACCGCGCCAACCGAAGAGACCGGTTTAAGGAAGTGAAAAGAACTACCATAAATACGATCGGCAATGGTGCGAAAAAGTGGCGAGGCCAGTGCGCCGCCATAATAAATCTTGCCTGACCCCGGGCGGTAGAATGTTTTGAAGCAGATAATCATCGAGTAACGTGGCTTGTCGGCCGGGAAATAGCCTGCAATCGAGCCTAAATAATGACGCGAACCGTCGGCTGTTTGGTATCCGTGGCGCCCCATGGCGATTTGCGCGGTACCTGTTTTGGCGGCCACTGTGTATTTGTCGTTGAGCAGTGATTTGGCTGTCCCGCGCTCCACCACTCCCCGCAGGGCATTTTGCGCCAAGCGTATCGACTTTGGCGATGCAATTTGTTCGTTGATAACCTCGGTTGGATAGTTGCGCACCACTTGACCTTTGCTCATCAAGGCAGTCACTAATTGAGGTTTCACCATTCGTCCGTCGCAAGCTACTGCATTATAGAGCGTTAACACTTGGAGCGGAGTCAATCGCAGAGCATAGCCAAAGCCCATCATGGTGAGCGTTGTGCCGTCCCAACCTCCGCCGCGAACTTTGGGTTTTTTGATTAGTGGTTGCCCCTCGCCCATGATTTGCAGGCCAAGCGGTTTGCCGAGCCCTAGGTGCTCGAGGGCAGCAATGAATTTTTCGGGCTTACCTCTGTAATGGCGGTTGACGGCCTTGGCAAAGGCCACGTTGGACGAGACTTCAAAGGCGCGTTGCATATCCATCACGCCAAGGCCGGTGTGACTGTCGCGCACTTTGGCTTGCCCGATTTGCACTTGGCCATCCTCGGTGTCTACCAATTCGGTGATTGGCATTTTGGCATCGTCCATCAAGGCTAGAAGTGAAGCTAGTTTGAAGGTCGAACCGGGTTCGATACTCATGCCCACCGCGTAGTTATAGTCCTCCACCACTTCGCCCGAGTGGCGCCTTGTGGCGTTGGCTATGGCGCGAATTTGCCCCGTGGCAACCTCCATAATCACCACAGTGCCCCAATCGGCCTCGACCTCTTGTAGGCGTTCGCTGAGCGCCGTTTGTACAATGTCTTGCATTTCAATGTCGATGGTGGTCTTTACATCGAGCCCCGGCGTTGGGTCGACATTGAGATCCGAGGAGATGGGGATCCAAAAATCACCCGAAATCTTCTGTTTGACCGCCAAACCGTCTACCCCACGCAAAACATCATCGAAACCACCCTCGATCCCTAGTTTCACACCGTTGCTATTGACAAAACCAATCGTACGGCCAGCCACATCGCCCATTGGGTGTACGCGTTCGTTTTTTTGTTCGGCGATGAAACCGCCGCGATTCTGCCCCAAGTTGAGCAGTGGGAATGTCTTGATGCGTTGCAACTCAACGAAATTAACCTTGCGCGGGGCAAACTTATAGTAACGCAATTTGCCCCGCCGCGCCCCACGCAAGGCGAGCGAATAACCGGCGGCCGACTTGTCACCAAAAAAAGCGGACAAAGAGTCGGCCAAATGGGGTAAATTAAGATCAAAAACTTTGTCGGTCAACCCCTGGGCCATTAAGTCGAGGCGCAAGTCGTAGATGGGCAGAGTGGTGGTGAGAATACGCCCGTCGAAAGCTAAAATATTGCCGCGTATGGGCTCTATGATTTCGGTGCGAAAGCTGTAACTCATGCCCTGTCCGCGCAATTCATCGCTCGAAGTGCCGACTTGGATCCAAATAATCTTAATGAAAATACACAACGAAATCACACCTAGCACAAGATATAAAGTCTTGACCCTGACCAAGATCGACGCTTTGATGGGCGAAGGAGCCGAGCTCTGGTCGCTTCGGGGCGGCGAATCGCCAAGGGGGGAGGTGTCTATATCTTTTTGCTGCATAATTCCTTAGGGGGCGACTTAAATACTAAGAGTCGCCAAGGGCGAAATCATAGGCACAGCCGATCGCCTACTCGCCACGTGAATAATTTGGTGCCTCGCGCGTGATTGTTACATCGTGTGGGTGTGATTCCAACATGCCGCTCGATGTGATGCGGATAAAACGTGCATCTTTCAGCCTTTCGATCGTTGGCGCGCCGCAATAACCCATACCCGCACGCAAACCGCCAATGAGTTGATAGACCACCTCGGCCAAAGAACCCTTGAAAGGAACACGAGCCGCGATGCCTTCGGGGACTAATTTTTTGATGTCGTCCTCTACGTCTTGGAAATATCTGTCTTTCGACCCGTTCTGCATAGCCTCCAAAGAGCCCATGCCGCGGTATGATTTGAATTTACGACCGTTGTAGATTATGGTTTCTCCCGGCGACTCCTCGACCCCGGCCAGCAATCCGCCAGCCATCACCGAGTCGGCTCCGGCGGCCAAAGCCTTGACAATGTCGCCCGAGTAGCGAATCCCTCCGTCGGCAATGACGGGAACCCCCGTGCCGCGCAGAGCCTTGCTCACATCGAAAATAGCGTTCAGTTGAGGCACGCCCACCCCGGCAATAACACGCGTTGTGCAGATCGAACCGGGGCCGATGCCCACCTTTACGCCGTCGGCGCCAGCCTCTACAAGCATCTTTGCCGCATCGGCCGTGGCAATATTACCCACGATAACGTCCAGATCGGGGAAGGCTGCCTTGACCTCTTTGAGTTTGAGCATCACGCCCTTTGAATGGCCGTGAGCGGTGTCTATAACAATGGCGTCGACCCCGGCGTGGAAAAGAGCCGCCGCACGTTCCAGCGTGTCGGTGGTCACGCCAACGCCTGCCGCCACACGTAAACGACCCTTGTCGTCCTTGGCCGCGTTGGGATTGTCCTTGACCTTTGTTATGTCTTTATAGGTGAGCAGACCCACCAACTTGCCCTCGTCGTCCACAACGGGCAACTTCTCGATCTTGTTGCGTAACAACAAATCGGCAGCTTGGTTGAGGTCGGGGTTGCGGGTTGTGATCAGGTTTTCTGAGGTCATCACCTCGCGTATTGGCTTTTGAAATTCGGTCTGAAAACGCAAGTCGCGGTTGGTGACAATGCCAATGAGTTTGTAGGTTTGGTCTACCACCGGGATGCCGCCAATGCGATTCTCTTTCATGATGGCCATCGCGTCGCCAACGGTTTGCTCGGCGCGAATGGTGAGCGGGTCGTAGATCATGCCATTTTCGGCACGTTTGACCTTGCGCACTTGGGCGGCCTGCGCCTCGATTGTCATGTTTTTGTGGATCACCCCAATTCCGCCTTGGCGTGCGATAGCAATTGCCATATCGGCCTCGGTCACCGTGTCCATGGCCGCCGAAACGATCGGAGTGTTGAGCGTAATGTTGCGCGAGAAGCGTGTGGCTAGCGATACGCTTCGTGGGAGAATCTCTGAGTAGGCAGGGATTAGAAGTACATCATCGAAGGTGAGCCCTTCGGTAGCAATTTTTTCGTCAATGAATGCCATAATGATCTCTACAATTTAGACGTTAATATTGCGCACAAAGATAATATTATTTTTTTGATTTTCATTTCAATTCTCAATTTTATTACTATATTTGTAGTCGAAGTTTTTTAAGACCTGTTTTTTTTAATAGAGTCTCTTTTTTTTGAAGATTTAGTGAAAAAGAGTCTTCGTAATTTTGTGGATCGATTAACTACTCGATGAAAAGAATATTAACCCTCACCATTATAGCGACTTTATCCGTGCTCGGTTCGTCGGCTCAAATACGCGAAGAAACAGTTGAGTTGCACTCCGGCGATTGCACCCTGCAAGGCTCGCTCATGCTGCCCTCGGGTTACGACTATTCGAGCGTGGCGCTACTGATTTCTAACAGCAGCACAGCCGATCGTGACGGCAACGAACGGGTGATGCGCAACTATGCACTCAAAATGATGGCCACTTCGCTCGCTCAACGTGGGATAGCATCGCTCCGATACGACAAACGTGGAGTGGGGGCGAGCCGATATGACAGCTATGAACAGAACGACAGAAGTCTATCGGCACAGGCCAACGACATAAAAAATTTAGTCAACTCGCTGCGGCTCGACAAACGTTTTGCCAAGGTGGTGGTGGTGGGGCACGGCGAGGGAGCGCTGCTCGGCATGTTGGCCATCACTCGTGGGGCGGTGGCTAGTGGCTTTGTTTCGGTGGAGGGGGTGGGGCGCTCCTTTGATCAAGTGCTCAAAGATCAACTGGCCAATCAACCAATTCAGATGCGCGACATCGCTTACGAAATTATCGACACCCTGAAAACCGGCAAACAATATCCCAATGTGCCCGTCTTTCTCTCCTCTTTCTTTGCGCCGCAATTGCAGCCCTACTTGATTTCGAGTATGAAATACAATCCGCAATTGTTGATCCGTTCACTGAAAATTCCGGTCCTGGTGCTGCATGGCGATACGGATATCAAGGTGCGTGTAGAGGACGCGCGTTTGCTGAGCGCGGCTAATCCAAATTCAAAGTTGGTGGTGATAGCCGGCATGAATCATGTGTTGAAGGATTGCCCCTCGCTCGAAAGATCGATCCAAATACCCACCTACGCCAACCCGGGATTACCAATTAGTAGGCTTCTGGTGAGTGAATTGACGAAATTTATTGATGATTTGTAGCGCGAGAACGAACAATCAAAGTCGGAGCGACTATGTTGTTGCCGAGCAAAATGCCTCGCTCAACAAGTAGCCGCTCGACGTTTTCTTGGCGCGTCACTTCGCCACGCACGGCGGCCGTTGTGATGGAAACGGTGCGCAATTGTGCGATTTCGTCGGTCAAATGTTCCAAGTGATTGTATCGTTTCTGTACCCCGAAACCGATAGCCATATAGGCCAACATACACACTCCGCCAAAGGCCAAAATCGGCAGGCGGCGTACGAATTTCTCGTCCTGCAATATTCCGCCCGAAAGGAAACCGCCCACTTTTTGTTTGCGTGGTTGTGGTTTGGTGCGCCTGTGGGCCGTTTTTTTGGTATGTGATTTATTGATCATTTTTGCGTGCTGCACGAAGTTTGGCGCTGCGAGCGCGTGGGTTATTCTCTCGTTCCTCGGCACTAGGCTCCACAGCGCGTCGGGTGATAAGGGTAAAAGGCGCGAGCGAACGACCGTAAAGATCGCTCGATGGCGTGCCCTCGAAATTGCCCGCGCGCATAAAGTTTTTCACCATTCGATCCTCCAACGAATGGTAGGCAATCACCGAAAGCACCCCGCCATCTTTGAGCGAGGCGAGTGCTCCGCGGAGCATCATCTCTAAGGCCTGCATCTCGCCGTTGACCTCCACGCGCAAGGCTTGGAAGAGTTTGGCGTGAAACTTAGCCTGGGCGGCGCGAGGAGCTACCCCCCCCACAGCGGCCAGCAGGGCGTCTATGTCGGCAATCGGGCGCGCCGCTTGTATCGCCTTGGCAATCCGAAAGGGGTTGTCCAGCTCGCCGTAGCGGCCGAAAATCTGAGCCAGATTTTCTATCGTCGATTCGTTGACCACATTTTCGGCGCTTCGTTCGGCGCTTTGGTTCATTCGCATATCGAGTTTTTGCCCCTCGAATCGAAACGAGAAGCCTCGTTCCGGAGTGTCGAAGTGGTGTGACGAGACGCCAAGGTCGGCCAATATGCCATCGACCGACGGGCAGCCCGCCGCGCGAAGGCACGAGTGTAGGTATTTGAAATTGTTGTGTATCAAGGTGAAACGTTTGTCGCACGGGGCGTTGGCCATTGCGTCGGCGTCTTGGTCGAAGGCAATCAGACGTCCGCGCGAAGAGAGCCTTGAAAGTATCTCACGCGAGTGCCCGCCGCCGCCAAAAGTGACGTCGACATAAGTGCCGTTTGGGTCGATCGATAGTAGGTCGACACTTTCTTTGAGTAGAACAGAACAGTGATACATGCCACAAAAGTAATACATTTTTGTAGGATTTGGCAAGATAAATTACAGATAGAATAATTAAAATAACTTTTATTCCGCTCGTTTTACGTATATTTGCCCTATGAAACGTATCGATATAGCGAAAATTCTACGCGACAAAAATCCGTCACTTGCACCCTATGTGCCGCGTTTTGTGGTGCGTTGGGTCGAGAAATTGATATGCGCGCGTGGGCTCAACGAAATACTCGAACTATACTCCACGCGTGACGCTATTGGCTTTATACATGGTGCGCTGGACTACATAGGCGTGAAATACGAATTGCACGGCACAGAAAACATACCGCCCACAGGACGAGTGATATTTGCATCGAATCACCCGCTGGGGGGCGTGGACGGAATGATATTGGCAGCGGCAATCGAGCCCATAAGGCCCGGGGTGAAGCTTATTGTGAACGATATTTTGATGAACCTCGAACCGTTGAGGCCTATTTTTGTGGGGGTCAATAAATTCGGATCACAGGGCAAATCTTTTGCCGGGGCAATGGACTCCCTCTTTGAGAGCGAAGCTCCGATCATCAACTTCCCGGCCGGCTTCTGTTCGCGTTTGGGGGCTAATGGAATATGCGATTTGCAGTGGCGCAAAAGTTTTGTCAGCCGTTCGATTGCCTCTTCTAGAATTGTTGTGCCCACCTTTGTCCAGGCGCGTAATTCGATGTTTTTCTATCGCGTGGCTCGCCTGCGCCGGATGTTGGGCATCAAAGCCAACCTGGAATTAGTGTTGTTGCCGCGTCAAGTTTTTTTCCAGAAAGGACGCACCGTGCATATCTTTTTCGGCAAACCAATCACCATGGATAGTAGCCTAAGCACCGATCAATGGTGCCAAAAAATTCGTCAAGAAGCCTATGCCTTGGGTGATGAGCAAACAACCCGCCGAGTGACTTGTCAAAAAAAATAGAAATCAATAAAATGGAAGAAATCATTGCCCCGGTTGATCGCGAGGCTCTCAAAGCGGAGCTGACAGACAACATTTTATTACGACCGACAAACAAGGCCAGAAACTTTGTCTATGTTTTCAAAGCGGCGCAAGCTCCTTTCTTGATGCGCGAAGTGGGGCGCTTGCGCGAAGAGGCCTTTCGCGCGGCTGGTGGCGGGACGGGTGCGGCCACCGACATCGACGCCTATGACATCGACCCGGATGGCTACTACCAACTCATCGTGTGGGACCCTGCGTCCGAAGAAATAGTGGGCGGCTATCGATATATTATCCCGCGAACAGAATATCCGAAATGTTTGTCTACGGAACATTATTTTGAATTTTCAGACCAATTTCGTCGCGATTATCTGCCCTACACAATAGAACTTGGACGTTCGTTTGTGCAGACCAAATATCAAGCTTCCGGCTCGTTGAAGGCCATTTTTGCGCTCGACAATCTGTGGGACGGCTTGGGTACGATCGTGGTGCGTAACCCCGATATTCGCTACCTTTTTGGCAAGGTGACAATGTATGGCGCCTACAACGATCGTGCTCGCGGAATGTTGATCTACTTCTTGCGAAAATATTTCCCCGATCGTCAACGCTTAGTCACCACAAAATGCCCGGCCAGCCTTGCCATAGACGACACAGCGATGGCCGCTATCTTCACCGGGCGCGACTATGTGGAAAACTATCGCATTCTATCGCGCGAGGTGCGCAACTTTGAAGAGGTGATCCCGCCGCTAATCAATGCCTATATGAACCTCTCGCCCACGATGAAAGTCTTCGACACGGCTATCAATCACGACTTTGGCCATGTGCAAGAAACCGGCATACTGATCACCATCGGCGATTTGTATAAAGAAAAAGTGGCGCGACACTTTGCCGATGAATTTTGACGATCGGCAGTTCAATAACCAAAAAGTAATTCACAGAAAATCCGCACATTTTGACCTTACCCAACAATAGATATGTTTCAAGCAACAATTAGTAATCAAGAGGCCTCCGCCATGCAAGTCGACGGATTTAGAGGCAAAATAGTGGTGGTGGACGACCCTCTGTCGATGGCTCGTGCCGAAAAGTTGCTCGCAAACGAAAAAATTTTGGGCATAGACACCGAAACTCGGCCGGCATTCACCAAAGGCAAATCATACTCCTTGGCGCTGCTCCAAGTCTCGACACCCGAAGTGGCGCTATTGTTCCGTGTGCAAAAAGTAGAACTATCGCCCACCATAATATCGATTATGGAAGATAGCTCGGTGCTCAAAATTGGCGCCGCACTGCGCGATGACATCAAAGCGCTGCAAAAAGTGAAACGCTTTACCCCCGCCGGCTTTGTCGACCTACAAACGATGATCTATCGATGGGGAGTAGAAGAAAAAAGCGTGCGCAAAATGGCCGCCATCGTTTTGGGCTTCAAAGTGAGCAAAGCCCAACGACTATCCAATTGGGAAGCTCAACGCCTGACCGTAGCCCAACAAGCCTATGCGGCAACCGATGCTTGGGTGTGTTTGAGGATATATCAAGTGCTCAAAAATAATGCAGAAATAACGCAGAAACAATAAAATGATAGAAATAAAGCTCAAACGAGGAAAGGAAGAGTCGCTCTTGCGTCACCACCCATGGGTCTTCTCGGGAGCCATAGCCAGCGCTACGGGCGATGTGCAAGATGGCGATCTGGTGGAGGTGGTGAGTGCGGCGGGTGATTTTTTGGCTCGCGGAATTTCGTCCACCGGCTCGATTGCCGTGCGTGTGTTGACTTTTGAACGCTGCGAGATCGATCTGGCTTGGTGGCGAGCCAAGATTGCCGGGGCGCTCGAAGTGCGTGTGATGCTGGGGCTAGCGAATTCGCCGCATACCAATTGTTATCGTTTGATCCATGGCGAGGGCGATTCGTTGCCGGGCTTGGTGGTGGATATATATGGCTCGACTGCCGTTGTGCAAGCTCACACAACGGGGATCTATCTTATGCGCCATGACATTGCCGCCGCGCTAAAATCGGAGCTACACCTAGCGGCAGTCTATGACAAGAGCGCCACAACGCTACCCTTCCAAAGTGGGATCGAGGTGCATGAGGGATATATAGTGGGCAGTAGGGTCGAAAATGAAGAGCTGCGCGAAGATGGGATCTTGCTCCTGCCCGCATGGGAGGGAGGGCAGAAAACAGGCTTCTTTGTCGATCAACGCGACAATCGTGCCTTGCTCAAAAAATATTCCGCCGGCAGGCGAGTGCTCAATACGTTCTGCTACACGGGTGGCTTTTCGATGGCCGCTATCGAGGGTGGCGCCACGATGGTGGATTCGGTGGATAGCTCGGCCAAGGCGATCGAACTTTGTGGGCGCAACATCGAACGTAACTTCCCCGGCAACACCGCACACCGAGAGATCACCGGCGACGCGATAGACTATATCCGCGACATGGGGAAAGGAGCATACGACCTTATTGTGCTCGATCCGCCGGCCTTTGCCAAACATCGCGCGGCAATCAATGTTGGGCTCAAAGCCTATCGTCGGCTCAACGCTATGGCCATTGCCGCGGCGGCTCCGCGTTCGGTGATTTTTACTTTCAGTTGTTCGCAGGCCATTTCACGAGAACAATTCCGCATGGCTGTTTTTAGCGCCGCGGCCACCGCTCGACGCGAGGTACGAATATTGCACTTCCTCTCGCAAGGAGCCGACCATCCGGTCAATATTTATCACCCGGAGGGTGAATACCTCAAAGGATTGGTGCTTTTTGTGGAATAAAACGAATGAAAAAAACACTCAAAATATTGATCGCAACGCTATCGGCAATGGTAGTGGCGGTCATTGTTTTGCCTATCGTGTTGAGTATTGTGCTGCAAATCGGAGTGGTGCAGAATTTTGTGGTCGACAAGATCTCCGAAAAGTTGAGCCAAGTGGCTCAGACACGCATTTCGGTGGGGCATGTGGCGATCTCGTTTTTCAATCGCGCGATCTTCGACGATGTGCTAATCGAGGATCATCGGCGCGACACGATGATTTATGTTAGCACTATCGATGCCGGGATTCGCGGCATAAATTTCCTCACCGGCAAGATTTCGCTTGGCACGGTGACTCTCGATAGCGCACAGGTGCACCTCTATAAAGATTCCACAGGCTTGCTCAACGTACAAGAAGTGTTCGATCACTTCAAACCGGAAGTGCCCAACCTCGATCCGCCTAACTTCCGCTTGACGGCCAGCGAGCTCAATTTGCTCAACACAACATTCACCATGACCGAGCATACGCCGCCACCGGGCAAGGCGCATGCGATCAATTATCGCGATATGGCCATGAGTGGCATTAATTTCCAAGCGCGCGAACTCTCTGTCCTTAACTACAATGTGTGGCTCTCGATCGAACACTTGGAGCTCAACGAGCGTTCGGGATTTCGTGTCGATCACCTGTCGAGCGCTCGTTGTGGGGTTGATAGTTCGGGTATGTATTACGCGGCGGTTAGGCTCGAAAGCCAAGGTTCGGTGATGGAACTCGACTCGATGAATTTCCTCACCGCCAACCATTCGTGGTATGATTGGAACGATTTTGAAAACAAAATGATTCTTTCGGCACGCGTCGATCATTCCACCGTATCTAGCCGTACACTATCTTATGTGGCGGGACTTGATCTGCCGCACGAAATGCAAGCCAGGGTGAGCAAAGGACGTTTGTGGGGCGCGGTCTGCCAGATGCAAGGCTCGCTCGAAGGGGCGGTAGCCGACTCTACACAAGTTGATCTGGATTTTTCGATTTCCGGTCTGCCGAACATTGATTCTACGCTCTTTGTGCTCAACCTCAATAATTTACTCTCCTCGGGCGCGCAAGTCAACGCGATACTCTCGTCTGTTTTGGCGGAACCTCTATCGCCCAAGGTGATGGCGATCATCGCTCGCACGGGAGTGGTGAAAAGCAAAGGACGCTTCGAGGGGCTGCTCACCGATTTTAATTCAAAACTCAATCTGTCGTGCTCGGCGGGAGGCTCTGTGGGCTTGGCGCTACACATGCAACCCACCAAAAAAGCGGGGCTCTATGCCCTCAGGGCGACTGTGGGGGCGCTCAATCTGGACGTGGGCGAAATACTGGGCGTCAAGAAATTGGGCGCTATTACCTTTGGCGGATCGATCGGAGCTCGCCTTGGCGCCGGGCGTCGCATCGAGTTGGAAACCAAAGCCAATATAGGCAGTCTGGGCTATGGCACATATACTTTTGGCGACATAGCAATCGACGGACACCTGCGTGCTTCGGGCTTCGATGGCACAATTGTATCGCACGATCGAAATATGCTCTTTACCGCCGTCGGAGCGATCGATATGAGCCAAGGCGCGCCCAATTATAGCTACGATATGACGGTGGATCATGCCGATTTAGCGATGACAGGCCTCAATAATCGCGACTCGATATCGGTGTTCTCGGCGCATCTGTCGGCCAGAGCCCAAGGGTGGGATATGGACGACGTGAACGGAATGGCTACGATCAATAATATACTATACATCAACCACTTGGATACTGTGCGCACGGGGCTGATTACGATCGAAAGCGTCAATTCGCCAACCTTGAAACAAATCAAACTCAACTCCGACTTTGCGGACGTTGATCTGCGTGGGCGTAACAGCTTTTCTGAAATTTTTCGCTATTTTTCGCGATCTATTGAACGATTTTTACCCTCTTTCCCCGATGCCTCGAAAATTGTGGCGGGCGTGGTGGACGAAGAAACAAAAATAGAGGGAAGAAGAAAAGAGAACGAACGAGCCTTTGCCGATGGCTACTATCAATTGAAAGTTAATGTCAAACAGGCTAACAATGTGGCCGGTATTTTTGTGCCGGGTCTGGAAATCGCCGAAGGGTCGGAACTGAACTTTTTTTTCAACCCATATCTCGATCAATTTACGCTGCGCGTCACTTCGGAATTGATCGAAATGCCCGATATGTTGGCCGAAAATGTGGAGCTCGACTCGCGTAATCACAGCGATTCACTATCCATGTTCATTACATCGGACTATATCCGCATGGCGGGGATCGGAATGCCCGATTTCTCGATTATCGGCGGAATAAAAAATAATACAATCACGCTCGGCGGACGCTTCACCGACAGCGTGGGACATAGCAGTGTCCTGCTGCGCACCACCACCACCTTCGACCGCACACCGAGCGGCATGGCGCAAATGCGCGTCATACTACACGCTACGCCAATGAGCCTGCACGGCAACCAATGGAATATGAGCCAAGCCACAGTGCTACTCGACACAACGGGGATCGAAGTCCGCAATTTCTCGCTATCGCATCTGCCCGAAAAATTATCTATCAATGGACGCATCGGCGACTCGGTCGCAGACACGCTGCGAGTGGAGCTCCAACGGTTCGACATCTCACCGGCCACGGCGCTAATTAGCGAGCTCGGCTATCGCATCTCCGGGATCGTCGGGGGTCATGTCAACTTGGTCTCTACCACCCAAGCGCCACGCTTCTTTGCGGAGCTCGACTTTAACAACGTGGCCCTGAATGACTATAAGTTAGGCAACCCAAAGCTACTGAGCACATTCGACGCCCAACACTCACGCATCAATTTTGTGCTGGGCGAAGATCCTGCCGCCGCACCTGTGGCCGGCTACTACTCGCTATCGGCCAAGGAGTGGGGTGGGAAAATTCAATTTCCGCACTTCGATATGGTGCTGCTCGAACCTTTGCTGGCCGGTATTTTGACCTCCACCTCGGGGCAAGCCAATGTCGATCTTACACTTCGCGGCCATGGCGAACTGCCCAACCTGTCGGGAGTGGTGGAGGTCGACAATTACAGCGCAATGGTCGATTACACCAAAGCACGCTACAACCTGTCGGGGCAAGTCATCGTGCGCGACAACTCTTTCTTCCTGGCCCCTACGCCAATCAACGATGGATTGCAGGGACGCGGCACACTGTCGGCCGAATTGAAGACAAAGTATTTCAAAGATTTGAAATTCGACGTCAAAGCCTCGTTCACCGACCTCTTGGCGCTCAACACCACCGTGCGCGACAATACAAGCTTCTATGGCAAAGCCTACGGCACAGGACGGCTAGCAATATCGGGCGACGAACGACGAACAAATATCAATATAGTGGCCGCCACAGCGCGTAGCTCGCAATTCGTTTTGCCGCTCTCGACAGCCTCCACAATAGAAAATGCTGAGTTTATTCGTTTTGTCGATCGATCCAAGCCGCCACAAACAACGCGCGTGGGGCATGGACGTGTGAAACGTTCGGCACGCCCAGCAAATGCTAATGAACTGGATATTAAAATAGACCTACGAATCTTGCCCAATACGCTGGCCGAAATTGAATTCGATGCCAAAATAGGGGACGTGATCAAAGCACGTGGCGAGGGCGATTTGTCGATGCACATCAATCCGACGCAAAATATTTTCACCATGGCGGGCCCGGTCGAAGTCACTCAGGGCGACTATCTGTTCACCTTGCTCACTATTTTCCAACGGCATTTTGTTGTTAATTCCGGTGCTCGATTGCTATGGACGGGCGACCCTACTAATCCGGAGATCAACCTATCGGCAATATACAAGGTGAAAACTTCGCTCGAACCGCTCCAAGGAATGTTGCTCGGACAAAGCACGACGGCCAATATCGACTGTGCGATCGACCTAACGGGGCGATTGACTCAACCCGATATTCGTTTTTCGATCACCGCCCCTTCGGCCGATCCGGAGACCCAGAACCTGTTGCGCAACTCAATAAACACAGAGGAGGCACTTTCGATGCAATTTCTTTCGCTCATGCTTTCCAATAGTTTTATGCCCGATATGGGTGCTTCGTCGATCGGCACAATGAGTGGCTCGTTTATGGGGGTGACGGGGCTCGAATTTCTGTCTAACCAGTTGTCGCAACTTATGTCAACAGATAAGGTGAGCGTGCGTTTAGGCTATCGTCCGCAGACGGTTTCTTCGTCGGACGAGATATATGCGGGTGTGGGTGGCGATTTGATAAGTGATGTTCTGTCGTTCGAGGTGGACGGCAATTATAATACGGGTAATAGTCCGAGTTATAATTCGCGCAATCCGTTCACGTTCGATGCTTATTTGACGTGGAATATCAACAAGAAGCGGACGTTGAAGCTTCGAGGTTTCACGCGTACGGTCGATCGTTTTGACGAGACTCAGGGTTTACAGGAGAGTGGTATTGGGGTTTATTTCCGTCAGGATTTCAAGGATTTGCCGGATTTGAAGACGCGTTTGCGTAAGTCATTCACTGTTGATTCGTTGGAGCAGCGTCGAATGCGTTTAGAGAAGGCTGAGAGGGCGAGGGCGCGTGCTGCACGGGCGAGGAAGTGAATTGGCTTGGTTTTGTGTGGCGAGCGGCCTAAAATAACGTTGTGTGAGGAAAACGAAGTTTTCAAGAACAAATAAGAAAAACGAAGCTTTCAAGAGCAGTTAAGAAAAACGAAGTTTTTCACAAAAAGTTTTGGGTGACTTTTTCAAAAGTCACGATTCTACACGGCGCCTGCACGGCGATTTGTCGCTCGCGCCGCTGG